>NZ_NPEA01000001.1:0-300000 GCF_002812205.1 Leptospira neocaledonica | reverse complement strand
GCTAAAAATCTTTCCGTCATGGAAATCCTATATAGACTAGGCTATCGTTATAATAATGTAGTCAAAAGTAAAAAGGCGATCAAGGGAGCCTTGGCAATGGCAAACGCAGGGCCGAATACAAACGGTTCTCAATTTTTCATCAACCAAGTAGATACTCCTCATTTGGACGGATTGCATACTGTATTCGGGCAGATCGTCCAAGGTGCCGAGGTAGTAGATAAGATCATCGCTTCCGGAAACGGTAAGACTACCATCCGCAAAGTTTCTATTTACGATAAGAGGACAAAGTAATGAGTACTTCCCTGGACCAAAATCCACTTTTTCTTTCGGTGGCCCGAGAGATACAAGGTGCCGGATCCACGGGAAGAATATTAGAAAAACTTTCCGGATTGCAGGTGGATGATTCCAAAGGCCAAGAAATGTTCTCCGAGATCCGGAATAAAAAAGACACTGCTTGGGATTTTCGTTCCGTAGTGTCTCTCGTGCGCCTGATCCAACAAAATAGACAGTCAGTCAGCCATTCTTATGAAGAAGCAATGGCACGTTATAGCAAGGTAAACAACCTAACTGCAAAACGAAAGGCAAACGAGGAAGAAGTAAGACTCAAACAAACTCTTACGGATTATATCCTAAAAATAGAATCTAATTTCGAAAGAAACGACAGGGCAGACGAGTCCATCGTAAAGGAGATTACCCGATTTTTCGATAGTTTGGAATCTGCAGAAAAACTCTCCGAATCCAATATAGCTAGTTTGAATCTTTCTCCTAAATCCGTGGCTCAGATCGGGCCCATTTTGGAAAAATACGAGGAATGTTACCAAGAATATAGTAAGCTCAAACCTGTACTTGGTCGACTGATCCGAATTGCTGACTATATTATTGAAGACGCAGAAGGCTAAAGCTTTTCAGTTTCCTACATAATTTCCCGTATTTTTTAGTAGGTTTTGTCTCTTTTTGCCGAAATCTAAAATATAGCGCTATTGGCAACTAGGTCCGAAGTATCGGAACTAGGGACCAGGACTGAAATTTTAGAATGAAACGAATTCTGACCATACTGATTCTCCTAAGTGCATTCAGCCTTGGATCTTATCCAAACAGAAATGCAAGGGGAGAAGTTTCCGAAAATTATATCCAAGCCCAAGGGATCGTGGATATCAAACTTCCTAAAATGCAGTTTCGTGAAAAGGAAGCTATCTCTGCTGTACTTTCGGTTCGAAACACTGGAAATGAGGTCCTTCGGATCTTTCCATATGGAAAAGACCTTCGTTCTTTCCAAGTAATTGTAAGAGATGAAGACGGTAGAACAGTCACAAGAATCGAAGAAGAAAGAAGACAGGATCCTGTTTTAAGAAGAAGGAATAAAGTCGAGAACCTGGTAGGGGATGAAGTAAAAGAAATCATTCTACACAAGGACGAGACCTTCTCCAAAGAGATCCGAATTGATCATCTATACGAGTTAGAGCCAGGTAAAAAATATTTCGTAACCGCTTATTTCTATCCTAATATTTCAGAATACGGGGACCATTTCGTAAGATCCGAAAGCCATCCTTATTTCAGCGTAGAAGAACGCAAAAAAGATTGGGTGCTTCCCGGGGTTCCTTACCAAGATCCTGCGACCGACGGCCTCGAACCTGAAGAAGTGATCCATCTATTCTTAGGTGCTGAAAAGAAGAAAAACTGGAAACTCCATTTTAAATGGATCCATTTCCCGGAATACATACAAGCTTATGACAGATTTGCAAGGGATTGGCAACAATCGGAAGAAGCCGAAAAGGATTTTGTTCTAGAAGAATTCCGAAATTATCTAGCGGAAAACAGATCTGGTGTGTTACAATACTATAAGATCTTGGGAACGGAAAAGGTAAATTCTAATCTTTCCAAAGTGCGAGTTGCAGTGGAAAGAAGAGTGAACAAAGTCCCCGTTCGATATGAATACGAATTTACTTTGAGAAGAATGCCGGAAGAAACCGGAATGTTTTGGAAAGTAGCTAATTTACTAGCGAAGGTAAGAAAATGACCGAGATATTATCCCAAGACGAGATAGACGCATTATTAAACGCGATCTCCAGCGGAGAGGTGGCGGAGGATGAGTATTCTTCCGTAGGGGAACAGAAAAAGGTCAAAATTTACGACTTCAAACGTCCCGACAAATTTTCAAAAGACCAGATCCGTACTCTCCAGATGATGCACGAGACATTCGCTCGTTTGGCAACAACCGGACTTTCTGCTCAGCTCCGAGCCTTAGTTCATGTTCACGTGGCTGCTGTGGATCAGTTAACGTACGAAGAATTCATTCGTTCTATTCCGAATCCGACCACACTTGCGGTCATCAATATGGACCCGCTTAGAGGTTCTGCAATTTTAGAAATAGATCCTTCTATTTCCTTCACGATCATCGACCGTCTATTCGGTGGTAAAGGAGAGACTGCCAAGATCTCTCGAGAACTTTCCGAGATTGAGATGAGCGTAATGGAAGGGATTATCGTTCGTATCTTAGGAAACATGAGAGAAGCCTGGTCCACAGTGATCGACCTTCGACCTCGTTTGGGGAATATAGAAACGAATCCTCAGTTCGCTCAGGTTGTACCTCCGAATGACATGGTGGTTTTGATTAACTTAGAGACTAAGATCGGAGAGGTAGAAGGTCTTACCAACCTTTGTATTCCTTATATCACGATCGAGCCTATCATTAATAAGCTGTCCGCTCAGTACTGGTATTCTTCCATCCGTAAAGGTGAGTTGGATGAGAACAGAGCAATTATCCAAGAACGTTTGGATCAGGTGCAAATCCCTGTGATCGCAGAAGTGGGTTCCGTGGATATTTCCATTCTGGATTTTATGAATTTAACCGTAGGCGATGTTGTAAAATTAGAAAACACCACTACTAGATCGGACATGCTTGTAAAAGTAGGGGAACGCAAAAAGTTCAAATGCCTTCCTGGACGCGTGGGAAATAGACTCGCTATCCAGATCGGAGATAGAGTAGAAGACATTCCAGATGAATTACTTGGTTCTACTAGATCTGAGCAAGAATACTGATCTAAAAATTTCAAATGGAACTCTTAATTAAGATAAGAGTTTGATCATGGTATAAAAAAAGCAGGAGTTTTATCCCGCTTTTGTTTTTTAGAGAATAAGGAAATCGGGAAACGATTACTTTCTCCAGTGAATACATTCACCGGGACATTCATCCATCTCTTTCTGAACTGTTTTCCAATCTTCTTCAGGGATTTGAGCTTGGTTTACATTCTCTCCTCCGATATGAGTTTCGGAAGTATCGTTATCGTCCATTTGAAAGTACTTAGGTAGATTGTCTGCACACTGGTTGCAAGAAGTACAGTTGTCCTTGTCTACATAGGCTATTTTGGTCATTCTGTCACTCCTTTGGAACTTAATAGTTCGTCTATTTGGCGGTCTAGGGCTACAATTTCGAGACAGGGGCTATGGCGCAATACCTTTTCCATTCAGATTCCCCCATTGATTGCCAGTCTCAGCGGGATTTGAGCCTTTCTAGGAATTAGACAGGATGCTTCCCGAATAATTAAATAAACCCGAGTAAAAATGTGGACGGAAATTTCTTTCATCGATATTCTTCCCAAACCTATTTCAAGGGAGAATCAGAACTAAATGAAACGGATTGCCATAACCTTCTTTCTGGCCCTCAGCATTGTATTTGTAGATTGTAAGAAAGCCAAAGAAGATCTCCAAGGTGGAGTGATCACATTCACCAAAGGAACAGTAAAAATTTTCGATAATGCCGGGAAAGAAAAAGCAGTATCTATTGATACTTTCCTTCTACCGGAAGATAAGATAGAAACAGGAAAAGATTCTTATGCGGACCTTCAGTTGACTGAGGGAGTTTTAGTTAGGATCAAAGAAAACACAAGCCTTACTTTAAAGAAAATTTTTATAGATTCCGCAAACGGAGAAACCTTCGCAGATTTGGGGCTGACCAAGGGGAAAATTTTTACCAAGGTTGCGGGTAAGCTAACCAAAACTTCCAAGTTTACCGTTTCTACTCCTACAGTTGTAGCTTCCGTTAGAGGAACCGAGTTCATTGTAGAAGAATCCGGTAAAGGAACAAGCACAAGAGTTTCTGATGGATCGGTTGAAGTAGCAGACGCAGATAATCCTGAAAGCCAAGCGATTGCAGATGCAGGAGAAAACGTAAGCTCTAACGGAGATACATTCAAAGAACAACCTTTAACAGAAGATGAAACGCAAGAATTAAAAGATGATTCTGCGACTATCCAATCCATTACGGAAGAACAAAGAGCTCGTATCCAAGAGATCCTGAAAGATTTCCAGGAAAATAAAGCTCGGATCCTCCAAGGACTAGAAGAGCAAAAACAAAGAAATAGAGAACTGATTGAAGGCGCAAAAGAAGAAAATCGTAAACTTCTAGAAGAAGCTAAGAGTGCCGGAAAAGAAGAAAAAGAAGCCATCCAAAAGGCAGGCAAAGAAGAGAAAGAAAAAGTAAAATCTTCTATGGACGATGCCAAGAAGGAATTGGAAAACCAGCGTAAGTCTTTAAAAGACCAAGCAGCTCCTAAATAATTCAGATTTCCATTCTGGAAAAATAAAGGGCCGTTTCCGGAAGGGAGCGGCTTTTTTTATTCTTCTTCTTTGGAACGGAGTTTATACCAGAGAATTGTAGTGGTAAAAAGTAAGGTGAATGCATTTGCAAGAATGATCGGAAAATCATTCTTTAGGACCCCGTAACAAAGCCAGAAAAATACTCCCACGGAAAGAACCAGATACATATTCCTGGAAATATCCCTGGTCCTTTTTTCTAGGATCACTTTAATAAGCTGGGGAAGAAATGCCAGAGTGGTCAAAGTACAAGCTATAAATCCAAGTAAAGAAATCGGATCCATCATTTGCTTGTGTACTCTCTTGTGACTATTGTTTTGATCCCACCTCTTAGGTTATAATCTCCCTTAACCTTGATATATTTCGGATCTACAGATTGGATCAGATCTTCTAAGATATGATTTACCACGTTCTCATGAAAAATTCCCAGGTTTCGGTAGGCGAGAATGTACTCTTTTAGAGACTTTAATTCTATACATTTTGCTTTCGGTATATAGCTGATCTCTATCACTCCAAAATCAGGCAGTCCGGTTTTAGGACAAACTGCGGTGAACTCTGGAATGGTAAAATCGATTGTGTAATCCTTACCTTCGTACACATTGGCGAAAGATTCTATCTCGGGAAGTTTCAGACTGGGGATATGGTCCTGTCTTCCCTCATAAGCGGAAATTCCGATCGACTCTTGTTGATGGCTCATGATTCCCTCTTTAATAAAACCAGAGTTTTCCGGACTTTATCTCTGGGAATCTTTTTCCATCTCACTTTTAAAAGGAAACGTTAAGGATATCTTGGAATGAAGCACCAAAATGTAATTGGGATCGTGGATTTTGGAGGGCAGTACGCCCATTTGATCGCATCCAGAATTCGTCGTTTGGGGGCATATTCCGAAATTTTAGGCAATGACGAGCCTATCGAAACGTATTCCAAACTTTCAGGCATCATTCTTTCCGGAGGACCGGAAAGTGTATATGAACCGGATTCCCCTTCTTTACCTGTCGAAGTTCTAAAACTAGGAATTCCTGTTTTAGGGATCTGCTATGGCCACCAACTTATGATGAAACTTTTAGGTGGAGAAGTGAAAAAAGCGGGCATTGCTGAATACGGAAGAGCCGCTTTAGATTTTATTGATACATCCAAAACCCAATTACTACAAGGTTTTGCCGGTGGGGAAGTTGTATGGATGAGCCATGGAGACGAGGTGACTCGTTTGCCATCCGGTTTTACTCGCACTGCATCCAGCCAAGACTGCGAATACGCAGTGGTTGAAAATCCGACCCAAAAATGGTTCGGGATACAACTCCACCCGGAAGTGACTCATACGGAAAAAGGATCCGTTCTTTTAGAGAACTTTGTAAAAATTTCAGGGGCAGAAGGCACCTGGGATCTAAAACAATTTTTAGACCTAAAAGAGGCAGAATTACATTCTATCATTCCGCCTGACAAAAAAATCTTCTTACTCGTTTCCGGAGGAGTCGATTCCACTGTTTCCTACCTTCTTCTTTCCAGAGCTTTAGGAAAAGACAGAGTGAAGGGAGTCCTGATCGATACTGGATTTATGAGAAAGGACGAAGTAGCAAGTCTACAGGAAAAACTTTCTCCGCAAGGTATTCAGTTACATGTTCACGATTCTTCCGAACTTTTCTATTCCGCTCTAAAAGGTAAAAAAGATCCGGAAGAAAAGCGTAAAATTGTAGGAAATCTATTCTTACAAGCCCAAGCAGATTGTGCGAAAAGTTTAGGACTGAATGCAGACGAATGGTTACTCGGACAAGGAACCATTTATCCGGACACAATAGAAAGTGGCGGAACAAAACATTCTCATACAATCAAGACCCACCATAATCGGGTAGAAGCCATCCAAAAATTAATGGAAGAAGGCAAGGTAGTCGAGCCTATCAAGGACTTATATAAAGATGAGGTCAGGGAACTCGGGAATTACCTAGGACTTCCTAAAGAATGGACCGGAAGACATCCTTTTCCTGGACCGGGACTCGTGGTCCGAATGATAGCCCAAGAAAAACCGATCGAAGAATCCGTCCAAAAAAAGCTAGATGAACTGGTACGAACGGAAACTTCTCTAGAAGCAAAACTTCTTCCTGTGGCTTCTGTGGGTGTAAAAGGAGACCAAAGATCTTACGCGCATTGTGCTGCGATCTCGGGTGAAAAAAACTGGGACGAATTGGATAAAATTTCCACTGCTATCACAAACCAAATTTCTTCCGTAAATCGAGTTGTTTTATTTTTAGGAAAGTCTACGGACTTCAAAAAAGCAAATTTCAAATTCCAAGAAATCGATTTGGACAAAAAAGATTCGGATATTTTGAGAGAAGCAGATGCAGCGGTAGAGAAGGTCCTACAAAAAAGGAAAATCTACGACCAGATCTGGCAAATGCCTGTGGTACTTCTTCCTTTGGGCTCCGAATCTGGAAAAAGAAGTATTGTTCTTAGACCTGTGGATTCTCAGGAAGCAATGACCGCTAGTTTCTTCCGACTGGAAAAAGATGTTTTAGACGAGTTGGTCTCAGAAGTTTTAAAAGTTCCGGGGATAGAGTATCTGTTTTTCGATCTGACAAATAAACCTCCCGGCACGATAGAGTGGGAATAAATTCCACTCGAGTCAGAGCTTAATCAGAAAGATTAAGCTCTGAATTTTGGGATCTGGAATTTTCTCTCTTTCCAAATCAAATCCCAATTTTCAGGATTTTCTCTCCATTCTAACTCCGGATCCAAGAGTATTTCAGAGGAGATTCTTCCCCAGATTTCTTTTTGGAAAGGGTGGAGTAGATTTCCAAAAGAATCGAATTTTAAATTTTCCGGTTGGAATAAGATGCCTTTTTCTCCTCCATAATAGAGTTTATCTTCTATTCTATTTTTAAACAAAATCGGGTAATGTTCCGTTTGTACAAAATTCATTTCTTTCCCACAAGGTGAGATATAGGAATATTCCGGATATTTGCCGGTCCGATTTTTTTCTAGATGAGTGAAAAAGAAGTCTAAAAACTTTTTATCCGTTAGCTCGGAGTTCTCGTGGAAAAGTCTAGCATTCGAGTCGATTCGATAGAAATAGATCCTCAAAGTCTTTCCTCCACTTTTCTATTGACACCTTGCAGGTACACAAAATCATACCTCATATCGGCGTCGTGGCCAAGTGGTAAGGCATGGCTCTGCAAAAGCTTGATCCCCGGTTCGAATCCGGGCGACGCCTGGCAGAGTCTCTAAAACGCCTGGATGGTGGAATCGGTAGACACCCAGGACTTAAAATCCTGTGAGTTCACGCTCGTGCGGGTTCAAGTCCCGCTCCAGGTACCAACTTTACTCTAATCTAAAATCGCAAAGATCTCCTAAGTCTAAGACAGGCAGATCCATTGCGTTTTCCGGATTGGAACCTCCAAAACGGATCTTAAAACTCCTAAAAAATACGATATCCGGAAAGATCGTAATTTTAGAAAGCCCCAAGGTCTCTTTCCAAACGAAGGAATTCCAACCAGGTTTTAGACCCATCTCGCGAATTCCCAAATCGAACTTTCGATGAGACCAATAAAGTTTGTCTTCATCAAAGGATTCTTCTGAAAATACCGTGACGCTGGTTTGAGTCGGTGGATTTTTCCATTCGGGAGAAATATAGATCCCGAAAGAATAATTTTCTTCTCTCAGTTTTGCAGGATTCGGATATCTATGGGTGAGACAACCTTCTACAGAAAACTCCGAATTTCCTTCTGATGCAGGGACCGAAATAGTTTCTGAAATTCTTTTTTTTCTTTCCTCTGTCTGGTTTCTAAAAGGAAGGATTCTTCTTTCTATTTTTTTAGCAAGAAAGGAAGAAGAAGCAAAAACCTGTCTTCCATAAGCGAGTTCGGCCGGAATAGAAAGTCTCCAGATCCAAAAGGATGTGTTTAATAAAAATGTAAGAATTAAGAAGATTGTAGAGGCTTTAGAAAATTTAGAAGAAGTTTCCTTCTCTCTTCCCCATAAAATTCCAGCCAAGGCAAAGAAGGGAAGTGCGACCTCGTCATCCAAAAGATAACATTGGAAAAATCCCGCTACCCAGATAAATCCAACACCAACCAAAGGGAAATTCCCATCCTCTAAAGCGGACGAAGCAATTTTTCTAAATAAAAGATAGAAGAATCCAATCCATAAAATTCCGGAAAACCATCCGCCTACGATCGCAAATTCTAAAATATCATTATGAGCATGTTTGTTCGGAGTGATATACAACTCATACCAAAGTTGTTCGTTCTTTTGGATGAAAGTTTTGGATACTTCGGAGCTAGCTTCCTTAAATCTTCCTCCTCCTGTTCCTAAGATTGGATTTTTCGCAAGCAGGGGAAGGCTAAGCTTATAGATCCAGTATCTTTGATTTTCAGGCGTTTGGATCTCTGTGAGTTGTGCAAGAGTTCTTTGTAATAACCAATTTTTTTGGTAAAAGAATCGAACCGTTCCTCCAAGTCCGATTAAAAGTAAAATTACGATCGAAACTCTTGCGATAGTAATTCTTGGAAGTTTGCCATAGAAGTCCTTCCATTTACTTAGAATAAAATAAACGGTTACTGCAAGAACTCCTAACCATGCTGATTTACTTTGGTTGAGTAGAAATACCCATAACGCAAACAAGAGAAGGACACCGAATCCAATTATACGTTTTAGATCCTTCTCCTTTATTTTTCGTAAAAGTAGAAGAGCAAGCCCAGGAATATAAAAAGAAATTAATCCACCATAGGTCAAATGAGTGTTCATTAACCCGATCGGAAGGTAAGTCTCTAATCCGAAAAGTGGTCCTGCAGGATGTTGTCTTCTATCTCCTGGCGCAGGCGTAAAACCGTTTGAGATAAATTTTCCGAGTCTATACTCACTGAATACGGAAGCAATCCCAGTAATCAAAATGAGTAAAAAAGAGATCCACAGATATTTATAGATCAGCCTTCTATTCTTTTCCTCTGAAGAATGTACTGCGGCTATCGGAAAGAGGATGGAAAGCCAGAAATCTCCCGCCTCGGATTGCCTTGTAAATGTTTTCCAAAAATTGGAATATTCTTCCCAGTGAGCCAAAGATGAAATGAATACTAAAGCATAAGCTCCTAAAATAAAGGCCCAAGGAAAAAGGTAGGTTTTGGCATTTTGGAAATTCTCCTTAGGGGAGAATATAAAACAGAAAATGCTTAAGCCCGCCAGGACTTGAGACGCGGAAACAGAAAGAGGAAATGCTAGTAAGAATAATAATAAGGAATAGAATGAGATCTTCCCGGAAGTCTCAGAAATATCAGAAAAGAAGCCAGGTTTCACAGGTCCCCAGACTTTCCTTTTCCTCTCAGATTTCCAGAAAAAACCGCTGACAAAGAAGGAAAACCTCCTATTTTAGGAATTCATTCGCTTCGGCGATATTCACTTATGGCAGAATCCGTTAAAACCAAGGAATCTTCTTCCCCTAAAAAAAAGAAATCTAAAGCGAAGGCGCCTCAGAGCAGAAACGAGGTCCGGGAAAGATTTTTAAAAAAACTATCAGTCGCTATTATTACTTATAATGAAGAAGCAAATATCGGAGACTGTATCAAGTCCTGCAGGGATATCGCAGACGAGATCATCGTTTTAGATTCTAATAGCACGGACAAGACCAAGGAAATCAGCGAGTCCTTTCCAGAAGTGCGTTTTTCTTCCCAGAACTTTAAAGGGCATGTGGAACAGAAGAATGACGCGATTTCTCTCTGTAAGAATGACTGGATCCTGTCTCTGGATGCTGACGAACGACTTAGCGAGGAATTAAGAGATTCTCTTCGAGCGTTTTTAGAAAGTCCGGAAGATCCATCTTTGAATGGACTCAAAGCTTCTAGGCTTACCTTTCATATGGGGAGGTTTATCCGTTTTTCAGGATGGTATCCCCAAACTAAGTACAGGATTATTCGCAAGTCCAAGTCAAAATGGACAGGAGAAAATCCTCATGATTATTTGGTGGTAGAAGGAAAAGGCAAAAAGATCAAAGGGGATATCCTACATTATAGTTTTGCCGATCTTGCACAACAAGTAGATACGATCAATAAATTCTCTTCTATCGTTTCCTGGACTCGTTGGAAGAAGAATAAAAAATTCTCTCTGGTTCGCACGATTATCAAACCGTTCGGAAAATTTGTAGAGATCTATCTTTTTAAACTTGGGTTCTTGGATGGATTTCCCGGATTTACGATCGCTATCTCTTCTGCATATTCCACTTTTCTAAAAGAAGCAAAGGTCTACGAAATGGGGAAAAAATTGATCGAACGGCCATCTAATCTTCGAAAAGATTACGGGAAATAAAATGGCCAAGGGCAAACAAAAATTAGGTTTTTGGAATAAACTCTTTTTCTGGAGAAAGAAAAAGACGATCTCTACAGGATCTGAAAAGGAAGTAGTTAGAGATAGCAGAGGTTATACCTGGGAATTAAAAGACCTGAGAGAAAAAGCGGACCGCTTTTTTGTGACCCGTAAAAAACCTTCCGGTACTATTTTCGAAAATCCATCTTTAAAGCTGACCAAAAACAATCGTAATCTATTCCGTTTAGAAGGTAAGGAAAAATCCGGCAGAGAATATTCTTTAGTTGTCTCCACCGGGAACTACCTAACGGAGCAGGGCGGAAAGATCAGTGGAGTGATTTTTTTAGGAGAAGCCGACTTAAACCGTTTATTGAGCGCGGACCATAAAAGTCTAAAGAGTATCTTATCTGGGATCAATACTCCGAATTGGGACGAGGAATCTTGGGCGGTTCTGCAAGAGGAGCCGGACTTAAAACGTTCTTCTGAATCTTGGAAAGAAATTTTGAATTGGGATCCGATCTGGAAGCAACAGATATTGATCAATCTCAGGCCCAGCACGATCGCAGTATTATTGATATTTTTAGGAAAAGAATTCGAAGATATTTTTCAGGCAAATTCTTCTGAAAGAGTAAAACAGATCGTTTCTAAAGAATTGTATTTTTTAAATGTGAGCGGGAACAGGAATTCTCCGCATTCCGAAAATTTGACACTGTATGAATTTGATTCCGCCAAAAAGGAATTCGAGTCGGTACTTTCCAAAATTCGGTCTAAAAAGGATAAATGAGAATGAACTTAAAAGAAATCGCATCCAAACAGATACAGGACTCGATAGAGACCAAAAAAGCAGTATTGGATACACTTCTTCCGGAGATTGAAGAGGCAGGAAAAATTGCTTCCGAAGTATTAAAAAAAGGGAATACGATCCTTTTTTGCGGGAATGGCGGTTCGTCCTGCGATGCTTCTCATATAGCTGCAGAACTTGTGGTTCGTTACAAATCAGGAAATGAAAGAAGAGCGCTTCCTGCTTTATCATTGTCCGCCGATTCAGCGGTGCTCACAGCTTGCTCCAACGATTACGGATATGAATTCGTATTTTCCCGTCAGGTAGAAGCATTCGGAAAACCGGGAGATCTGCTCGTTGGACTTTCCACTAGTGGGAATTCCAAAAACGTGATCGCTGCCTTGGAATCCGCCAAAGAGATAGGGATGAAAACGATCTCTTTCTTAGGAGGAGACGGTGGAAAAATGAAAGGAATGGCGGACTTGGATTTGATCATTCCCAGAAAAGAGACAGCGCGTATCCAGGAATCCCATATTCTGATCGGTCATATTCTTTGTTCCATCGTGGAATACGAACTCTTTCAGTTAGGATAAAACTTGGAGAGGACTTCTTCAGAACCCATTCTTTCTATACAAGATCTGAATGTAAAAATCGGGTCTTCTCATATTCTTAAAAACTTCAATCTGCAACTTTTTAAAAAGGAAATACATGCATTGGTAGGAGAATCCGGAAGCGGAAAATCCACATTTGCAAATACGGTTCTAGGACTTCCAAATGAAGAAGCCTCCGTGTCCTGGGAAAAATTTTCAATATTCTCCGAAAATATACCGAGCGGAGATTTTTCTCTATGGAAAAATTGGCGAGGAAAACGGATCAGTTTGATTCCGCAAACTGCAGCGATCGGACTTCATCCATTCTTGAGTGTCGGATCTCAGATCCTGGAATATTTTTCGATCATACAACCTGAGTTTGCAAACGAAGAAACTTGTATCCGTTTATTAAAAGAATTCGGACTTTCCGATCCGGCGGCCGCATGGAAGGCGAGGCCTCATCAACTTTCTGGCGGAGAAAGACAAAGAATTTTAATACTACTTTCGGTGTATTCAGGTGCGGAACTTATCCTCGCAGACGAGCCCACATCCGCTCTGGATCCGAATACAGGAAAGGCAATTCTGGAACTTTTGCGAACCAGGGTAAAAGATATGGGAGCAGGGCTTCTATTTATCAGCCATGATCTTAGTTCTGCTAGGGACCTGGCCGATACTATAACTGTGATGAGAAGTGGAGAAAAACTCGAGACCCTAAGAAACCAAGGCGGGTCTTGGGAGCCACATTTGGAGTATTCCAGAAAACTGTTTACTTTGGATGAAAATCCCGCTTAAATTGCAAAATCTTATGATCCGGTCCTTCTTCGTTTACTTTCTGATCTTAGCGGCTAACGTTTATCCGTCGTTCGTCGGTGCAGAAAGTATCCATCTGGAAGAATATGATATTTCCAGATATCCTAAAGTGGAATTAAAGCTGAGAGCTAGTAAAGGTGTATCCTTAGATCAGGAGATTCTTACTGTTTCAGAACAAAAAGAAAATCGCTCTAGAAGAGTAGGTCCTCTTAAGATCCATAGACCGGAAGGCACAAGGCCAGTTCATATTTATCTGATCACACAGATGACAAATTCATTCGATCATAATGTGCAAGCCACAGAGATCTTAAAAACAATTGTTGAAAGAGCGGATTCTGCAGATCGTTTCAGCTTCGTATTTTTTACGGACGACGTATTCTTCTCCAAAGACGACTTAAGTAAATCGGATGCTTTGAAAGAAGCTAAGGTTCCTGGTGGGAAGTCCAACAGGAATACTTCTGCAAATCTGGATTATGTTTTTCAAAAGATCTCTCCTCATTTGAAAGAAACTGATTATATTCTGACCATTTTTTATGATCAGGATCTCATCCCATCCAACGAGGCTCAGAATGGGGAATACACTCCGAATATTCCTATCAATGTTCTTTCATTTCCTTCCAATGGTGGAAAATTTTTGGCCAAAAGATATGGTGGAACATTCTACTCTTTGATGAGTCCTGATTTTAGGACGCAAGCTTTCGGGGACCTGGATTATTTCAGAAAAGAACCCTGGTCTTTGGTTTACGAATCTCCTTTCCAAGACGAATGGCAGTTCCAGGGAAGCGGTAATTTGGAAGTGGAACTGGAAACTAAAAATTCCAGACGACTGAGCTTTTCCTATGATCTTCCATTCCAAACTAGACTGGCAGTTTTCTTATTACATCCTTCTATCTTTCTTCCAAGTTTTACATTCTTATTAGTTCTTACTTTGGTTGCTCTTATCGTAGTCCTGAAAAAAGGAAAAAAGCAGATTCCAGAGGGAACTGTGAGTGCGGAAGAGAGACTTCATACGATTGAATTCGAACAAGATGCTTACCGTAAAATGTACGGCAACCAATACCAACTTGTTTACTCCGAAGAAGATCGAATCGAAACGGAAAGGGCAGCCCCGGTCGCTTTAAAAGAATTCGAACAAGGTGAATCTTATGAAAAGGCTACCCTTGTTTTTAAAGAAGGAAGAAATCCTGGTAAACAATACTCTCTTGCAAGAGCGGAGACAAATATTGGAAATTCCGACCTTTGTGATCTAGTCTTATACGAACAATCTGTCAGTAAAAATCATGCTAGGATCAGAAAAGTACGTAACCGGTATATTCTATATGATCTGGTCTCCGAGTCCGGGACCTTCTTGAACGGTAAAAAAATTCTGAGACCCAGGATCTTATACGATTTTGACGAGATAGGAATCGGTAAAGCTTTGCTAGTTTTCCGAGGCAAATGATAGATTCGGGGCCTTCTTCCCGGAACCTTCTTTACGAAAAACCCCTGATTTTTAGCATGGAAGAGAGCTTCCTCAAGGAAGTCTAATCTTTACTCTTGAATTACCCCCTGGGGGATCTGCAAACCATGAAAACGATGTTCGAAAAAATCTGGGAAGACCATCTGGTCAGTGAAATGGACGGAGGGTCCTATCTTATTTATATAGACCGCCATCTGATCCATGAGGTAACGAGTCCCCAGGCTTTTGACGGTATTCGTATGGCCGCAAGAAAGGTAAGACGTCCAGAAGCTACTTTTGCTACCATGGACCATAACGTTTCCACTCGGATTCGTGACCTGGAATTAGCTGATCCGATCTCTGCGAACCAGATGAAAACTCTTATCAAGAATTGTAATGAGAACGGAATTACTCTTTATGACCTAAATCATCCGGATCAAGGTATCATTCATGTGATCGCTCCTGAGATGGGACTCACTCATCCAGGTATGACGATCGTTTGTGGAGACTCTCATACTTCTACTCACGGTGCATTCGGTGCTTTAGCTTTCGGAATCGGAACGTCCGAAGTAGAGCATGTGCTTGCTACTCAGACTCTTATGCAAAGAAGAGCAAAAACAATGGAGATCAGAGTAGATGGTCAACTTTCTCCTCATGTAACCGCTAAAGATATCGTTCTAGCGATCATCGGAAAAATCGGTACCGGTGGAGCAACAGGATACGTAATCGAATATAGAGGTTCCGCAATTTCTTCCTTAAGTATGGAAGCTCGTATGACTGTTTGTAATATGTCTATCGAGGCGGGAGCAAGAGCAGGACTGATCGCTCCGGACCAAACCACTTTTGATTATCTGAAAGGAAAAGATTTCGCACCTAAAGGTGCAGAATGGGATCTGGCCGTCCAAAAATGGAAACGTTATGTTACAGACGATGGAGCAAAATTTGATACTAGTATCGTATTAAAAGCAGAAGAGATCGCTCCTCAAGTGACCTGGGGAACTTCTCCTGGACAAGTTGTTCCTGTGACAGGAATCGTTCCTGATCCAAAAGACGCTCCTGACGCTGTAGAAAAGATCAGTATCGAAAATGCACTTAAATATATGGACCTGAAACCTGGACAAAAGATGCAAGATGTCTTTGTTAATAAGGTTTTCATCGGTTCTTGCACAAACTCCAGGATAGAAGACTTGAGAGTGGCTGCTACAACCGTAAAAGGTAAGAAGGTTTCCGATAAGGTTCAGGCTATCGTAGTCCCTGGTTCCGGAAGAGTGAAACGCCAAGCGGAAGCAGAAGGACTGGATAAAATTTTTATAGAAGCAGGCTTCGAGTGGAGACAACCAGGTTGTTCCATGTGTCTTGCTATGAATGACGACGTTTTACAACCTGGAGACAGATGTGCTTCCACTTCCAATCGTAACTTCGAAGGAAGGCAAGGAAAAGGTGGAAGAACTCATCTAGTCGGTCCTGCTATGGCTGCTGCAGCTGCGGTCGAAGGACATTTTGTAGATATTCGCAACTGGAAATAAAGGAACCTGGATTTATATGAAAGCTTTTACTCAACACGAAGGTTTAGCGGTCTTAATTGATCGCCCTAATATAGATACGGACGCTATCATCCCGAAACAATTTTTGAAAAAGATTGAACGTACCGGTTTCGGTGTTCATCTATTCCACGATTGGAGATACCTGGACGATGAGGGAACCAAACCAAATCCTGAGTTTTCTCTCAATTTTGATAGATACAAGGGAGCTTCTATCCTTGTCACCAGAGACAATTTCGGATGTGGTTCTTCCAGAGAGCATGCTCCTTGGGCATTGGAAGATTACGGATTTAGAGCGATTATTGCTCCTTCTTACGCGGATATTTTTTATAATAACTGCTTCAAAAATGGTATGCTTCCGGTCGTATTAAAGCCGGAAGAAGTGGACGAAATTTTCAAGATCGTGGATAAGACTCCGGGAGCTAAAATTAAGATCGATCTGGACAAACAGAATGTGATCAGTCCTTCCGGAAACGTATACAGTTTCGAAGTGGACTCTTTCCGTAAGTATTGTTTGTTCAACGGTTTGGACGATATCGGTTTAACTTTGCAGCATGCAGCAGAGATCTCTACTTACGAAGAGAAAAATCGAAAAGACGTTCCTTGGTTGTACGCTTCTCATAAGTAATTTTCTAAATAGATCACAGGACCCTAGAAGACTATGTTCGACGAAATTTCCCGTTCCATCGATGAATTCGGCAATAGCCTTCTTGGGGCTTTGAATACTGTCCAAAACACATTTGGACGGGAACTTAGTGTAGCAAAGCCGATCAAGGAGAATGTTCTCCAAATGATCGGAAACACTCCTCTGATTCGACTCAACCAAATCGGTTCTCATATCCCGAATGTAGAAATTTATCTCAAGGCAGAATTCTGCAATCCTACCGGAAGTGTAAAAGATAGGACTGCACTTTCTATGGTGCTTGCCGCAGAAAGAAGAGGAGAGCTAAAACCAGGCGGTTCTATTTTCCAAGCGGGGTATAATACTACTGCAATTTCTTTAGCCTGGATCTCTACTCTTCGCCAATACAAGTTCAAGGTATTTTTGGCTCCCGATACGGATCAGGAAAAGATCAAAGAATTAAAATCCTACGGTGCATTGGTAGAAGTGGTCCAGCTTGCAAAAGGTAACTGGGACGATTCTCTTTTAGAAACTGCAAAGGCAGCCAAAGATAAAGAGAAAAATAGCGTGATCTTGAATGAATTCAAGGACATGGCAAATACGAATGCACATTTCTTATTTACTGGGCCTGAGATCTGGAGAGATCTTGCTGGGAATGTAGATGCATTTGTTGCGGGAGGAGGATCTGGCGGAACTCTTTCCGGTGTAGGAAGATATTTAAAAAGTAAAAAACCTTCTCTAAGAGTCATTATGGGAGTGAGTAAAAATTCCCGCTTCATTCGCAAAATGGTACAGGGAGATTCAGGGATCAGACTTCCTGAGTCCTTCGATCCAAAAGTGACTGACCAGTACATTGGAGTGGATCGAGACGAGGCACTTCGGTACCAATCGGAACTTTACCAAAAAGAAGGGATTTTTGCAGGACTGACTACCGGGACCACACTTGCTTCCGCAATTCATTATGCGGAAAGTCTTCCTACTAGAGAAGATCAAAAAACTCCCAGCTATAAGATCGTAGTACTTTCTCCTGACCGACTCTAATTGGAATGGAAGAATCTTATTATTCCGCCTTACGTGAATCTTTAAAAAAAGAAAGAAAGGCGGAGCTTGATAAGTATAAGGAAGAGATTTCTTCTTCTGATCTGAACAAAAGAGTCCAAGATGGATTCACCGTATTTCCTTTAGTATTCGAAGACGCAGAACTCGGTGCCGACGGGAATTGGAAAGTTTTACTTAAATCCACAAAGTCCAAAAATATTCCGGAACTATTCAGACCAGGCACGCCTGTACGTATCGTAAAAGAATCAGAAGAATATATCTCGGTTCTACTGAAAGCTCAAGAGGATTCGTACCTGGTGTATATGGAAGAAGTCCCGGACTGGGTAGAAGAGGGTAAACTTGCGCTGGAGATCCTTCCGGACGAGACAAGTTTTAAAGAGTGGGACCGTGCACTTGAAAAAGTCATTTCTGCTAAAAAAGGTTCTAGGGAAAAATACTTTGCGGATCTATTTTCCAATCAATTAGAAGTATCTAAACCGAATTTTAAACCTCTTCCCAATCTTCCGGATACTCTGAATGATTCCCAAAAGAGAGCGGTTTCCGCAATTTTACAAACGGAAGATTTTATTTTAGTCCACGGTCCTCCCGGAACCGGTAAGACCAAAACGATCGTAGAAGCAATCCGACTCTTGGCTTCCGATGGGAAAAGGATTCTTGCTTCTGCCCCTACAAATTCCGCTTCCGATCTACTCGTGGAATCCTTGGAGAAGTTGAAGGTCCCGGTTTTAAGGATTGGTCATCCCGCTCGAATGCATCCCGATATTATTCAAAATTCTTTGGAGATGAAATTAAATCATTCTCCGGAAGCGAAGCTAATAGAAAGGGACAGGAAAGAAGTCCAAGAGTTATTGAAGAAGGCCCGCAAATACAAAAGAAGTTTCGGCAAACAAGAAGCGGAAGAAAGAAGAAGTCTTTATAAAGAAGCAGACGCACTTCGAAAAAGTATTAAAGAAAGACAGAAGGTCCTGATCCGGTATCTGTTGGAGTCCCATCCGGTAATCGTATGTACACATACCGGAGCTTCTTCTTACCAACTTCATAATTTAGATTTCGATTATGCGATCCTAGACGAGGGCAGCCAGGCTATAGAACCTTCTTCCTGGATCCCTATTTTAAAAGCAGAAAGATTTGTAATTGCAGGAGATCCATTCCAGCTTCCTCCTACTGTGATTTCCGAGGATCCATTACTTAAGGTTTCCTTAATGGAGAGGCTTCTTCCTGTTTTCCAAGACAAAGAAAGAATATTTCTATTGGACACTCAGTATAGGATGACCGATCCGATCCAGACATTTCCGAACCGTAAGTTTTACGGGGATCGATTGAAGTCAGGACTAGAACAAAACCTTAGAGAAAAAATTCCCTTTGATTCTGGAGAACCGTTCGGTTCTAGTTTGGTATTTTTGGATAGTTCCGGAACGGATAGCGCGGAAGAAAATTCGGAAGGAAGTTTGGGAAATCCTTGGGAAGCAGAATTTACAGTGAACATCGTAAAAAGAATTTTGGATTCCGGATGGGATCCTAAAAATCTGATCTTACTTTCTCCCTATAGATACCAAAGATATCTACTAAAACGAAAATTAGAGGAAATTATCCCGGAGCATTCTTCTCTGTTAGAAGTAGAGACTGTAGATTCTTTCCAAGGAAGAGAATCTGATGCAGTGATTTTTAGTTTGGTCCGTTCCAATCCGGAAGGTCAGATCGGATTTTTGGCCGAGACCAGAAGATGGAATGTGGGAATGACTAGAGCCAAAAAACTTTTAGTGATGGTAGGCGACGGTTCCACCCTTGGACAGAACGAATTTTTTAAAGACTTACTCGAAACGGTAGAATTGGCCGGAGAACTCAGGACCGCTTGGGAGTTTTTAGACTAAAACCTACCAACTGAATTTTTTTCGGATCGGAATATATAAAACCCCGATCCAAACCAAAGTGAATGCAAGGTGAGAGATCAAAATATGGGAAGGATCTTGAACGGAGCATACGAACTTCAGGCATAAATTGGAACTTGCTAATAAAAGATTTAAGAATAGAAATCCGGAAAGCCCCGGACGGGAACTCGCCGTATTTTTTAAAAGAAACCAAGCACCTCCTCCCAATAGAATCGAAGTGCTCATAATAATTGCAGGACAGAGACCTAGATGAATATGGGTAGGAACTTCTTCCGTAAATAACCGACTTAGTACTAGTACGATCCAAGCGAATAGGGAAACACCTGCCGCCCAAAAGATCCAACTAGAAGTTTCCTCAGGAAAGGCAAGTTTACAGAAAAGATAAGCGGAGAAAATTCCCCAGACTAATAGCAATATTGGCTCAGGTCCCCAACCTGGAAATGCATTCACCCTGCCAGTTAGATTAGAAGCGGTCCAACCCAGGATTACTGCCAAAACTACTAAGCCCAAACAGGAGAGAAAAAGGGTATAAATGTTCAGACTCCCTTTTTCCAGGTCGGAACTTAATGTTTGGATCAGTTTTTTGGTCTTATCCGATTCTGAATTTGACATACTTCCTCCTGGTTTAGATTTTCCGCATAGGTGTAAGAAAGATTGGACATCCTTAAAAAATCCAGTCCAATAGCTTTCTTTATACGACTCATTAATCTATTCGAGTCAAACTGCATAAGGTTACATGGCGGAAAAGCAAGATATCTGGCAAATTCTTTCGGAAAGAATGCGCATGTCCCAGGAAGGAGATTCCAAGGAATATGAACTCCTACTTTCCAAATGCAGGGAAATTTTAAACAATCATTTAAGCTCCAAGGTTCGTGACAAGGAAGATAGAGAGGATCTGATTCAGGATATTTTGATCGGTATCCATAAGGCCAGGGCTACTTATAGAAGGGATAAACCCTTTGCGCCTTGGTTTTTCTCCATCGCCAGATACAAGACCATAGACTATATCCGCAGGAAGGGGACCAGAGACAGAATGGTTTCCACGGAAATGGAAGGTTTTGCCCAGGAGGAAAAAATTTCGATAGAGGATCGGTGGGAAGTCCAACAAGGACTGGAATCCTGGCTAAACGTCTTAGAACCCAGACAAAGAAAGATCCTGACCATGGCAAAACTGGAGGGAAAATCCGTTAGAGAGATTTCCGAAACCACTGGTCTTTCAGAATCGAACGTAAAAGTGATCGTCCATCGTTCTCTGGAAAAGTTGAAACGATTTTTTTCGGAGTCTGAGAGAACGATAGAAGGCTCCAAGACGTCCAAGAAATAGAAAATGCCCAATAAAACGCAGATCTCCAGGATATCCTCTCTAAATGAAATTTCTGCGGAGGAATGGAATCTTTTAGGAGATCCAGAAAATCCTTTTTCGAATCATGAGTTTTTATATTCTCTAGAACTTTCTTCCTGTGTAGGCGGAAGGACCAGTTGGCATCCTGAGTATTGGATAGCGGAAGACGAGAAGGGAATACATTCTTCTCTTCCTTTTTATCATAAGTATGATTCTTACGGTGAGTATATTTTCGATCATTCTTGGGCAAATTTTTTCTCTCAGAACGGACTTTCTTATTATCCTAAAGGTCTTGTTGCTTATCCATTCACTCCTGTGAACGGTAAGAAAATTTTAAGAAGAAATAATGTATCTGCAGAAGAAGCGTTGGATCTCCTACTTCCACCTCTATTAGAAAACGCGAAAGCAGAAGGACTCTCGGGCATCCATTTTCTTTTTTTAGAGGAAGAAGAAGCTAAGGCCTTGGAAAAAAGGGGATTTGCCACTCGGATCACTCACCAATTCCATTGGAAGAATAGAGGTTATACAGGTTTTGAAAATTTTTTAGGAGATTTTAGATCTAAGAAAAGGATACAGATCAAAAAAGAAAGAGAGACCATTAAAGAATCAGGGATCAAGATTTTATGTAAAGAAGATAAGGAAATTTCCGAAAAAGATATGGATTCCATCTATACTTTTTATACGGAGACCTATTCCAGAAAATGGGGATCTCCTTATTTAAATCGTAAATTTTTTAAAATCATTTTGGAGAAATTTTCCCAAAATCTGGTATTATTTTTAGCTGAGAAGGACGGAGACACGATAGGCGGCACATTCAATCTGAAAAAAGGAAAGAAATTGTACGGTAGATATTGGGGATCTTCTTCACATTATCCTTTTTTACATTTTGAATGTTGTTATTATGCTCCTATTGAATATGCGATCAAGAATGGTTTTGAAATTTTTGAAGCAGGCGCTCAGGGAGAACAGAAGTTTTTAAGAGGATTTCCCGCCGTTCCTACTTATAGTTCTCATTTCATTTTCCATGACCAGGCTCGAAATGCGATTGAACGTTTTTTAGAAAGCGAAAGAATGCATATGCAAGAAATGATAAAGGAAACCAATCTTTCTTCTCCATTGAAGGACGAGGCCCTACGGGGAGAATCCGAAGAACAATGAGTGATTTAAAGACCGAAGAACAGGTTCTCACCAAAGAGAAACTGAAACTTAAAAAACCAGCTAAATACAGAGTAGTGATCTTGAACGATGATTATACTCCGATGGAATTTGTGGTTTGGATCTTAAGAGTTGTATTTTATAGAACCCAGGTCGAGAGCGAGCAAATTATGCTACAGGCACATACGACCGGAAAGGCTCTTTGTGGAGTCTATTCTCATGACGTTGCCAGAACAAAAGTGAACGAAACTCATATGCTCGCAGAGGAACATGGACATCCTTTGCATTGCCAGATGGAAATAGAAGAGGGGGAAGAATCATGACCTTATCCGAAGAACTGGAAAAATCTCTTAACCAAGCAAGAACAGAAGCCCTCAAAAGAAGAAATGAATATATCACTCTTGAGCATATCCTTCTTTCCTTAACTTACGATCCAGTCGGGGCAGAAGTGCTTCTTGCCTGCGGAGCAGATCTAGACCAGTTACGTTCTGAGTTAAAAGAATATTTAGATACTGAAATGGAGTCGGTTCCTGAAACATTCGGAGAGATCGAACCTGAATATACGATAGGTGCACAAAGAGTCCTTCAATTAGCCGCATTTCATGTTCAGTCCACCGAAAAGAAAAAATTGGACGGTGGTTATGTACTCGCCTCCTTGTTTAGAGAAGATCAATCTCATGCAGTCTTTTTCTTAGGAAGACAGGATATTTCCCGCTTCGATGTGGTACGTTATATTTCTCATGGGATCAAAAAATCAGGAGAGAAGGTGGGTGAAGGAAATTCTACCGACGAATCTTCCAAAAAACAAAGTGGGGACCCTTTATCCGATTTCTGTGTGAATCTGACTGAAAAAGCAAGCCTAGGAAAATTAGATCCTTTGGTTGGAAGAGCAGAAGAGATTGAAAGAACGATCCATATTCTTGCAAGAAGAAGAAAGAATAATCCAATCTTCGTAGGAGATGCAGGAGTCGGAAAAACCGCAATCGTAGAGGGACTTGCTCTTCAGATCGTAAACGGAAAGGTTCCGGATGTATTAAAGAATACGAAAGTATATTCCTTGGATATGGGACTTCTTCTTGCGGGAACCAAGTTCCGAGGAGAATTCGAAGAAAGACTGAAGAATGTTGTTCAGGCAATTTCTTCCGACCCGGATAATGTACTATTTGTGGATGAGATCCATACCATCATAGGTGCCGGTGCAGTTTCTGGTGGGTCCTTGGATGCTTCTAACCTTTTGAAACCTGCACTTTCTAACGGAGAGCTTCGTTGTATTGGAACTACAACATATAAGGAATATAAAGCGATCTTCGAAAAAGATCATGCTTTGTCTAGAAGATTCCAAAAATTAGAAGTAAACGAGCCGAGTGTAGAAGAGACCATCCAGATTTTAAAAGGACTTCTTCCTAAATACGAACAATTTCACTCCGTAAAATATTCTTCGGGGGCGGTAGAAGAAGCGGCAAAACTCGCAGAACGTTATATCTTAGATCGTAAACTTCCCGACAAGGCAATCGATCTCATAGACGAAGCGGGCGCAAAAGTAAAACTGAGAGAAAGTTCTAAGTCAAAAATCGTGAGCGTAAAAGAGATAGAGGAACTTGTAGCAAAAATTTCTAAAATTCCTCCACGCACGGTTAAGGCGGACGATAGAGAGAAACTCAAAAACCTAGACGAAGAATTAAAACGTAAAATTTACGGCCAGGACCAGGCAGTAATAGAACTGGTACAAGCAATCCGACTTTCCAGAAGTGGATTATCCGAGCCGGGAAAACCTGTGGGTTCCTTCTTGTTTGCAGGCCCTACGGGTGTAGGAAAAACCGAATTGTCCAAACAACTCGCGGCTATCCTGGGAGTGGAATTTATCAGATTTGATATGAGCGAATATATGGAGAAACATACAGTTTCCAGACTGATCGGCTCTCCTCCTGGTTACGTGGGTTTCGAGCAGGGAGGCCAATTGACGGATGCGATCGTTCGCACTCCACATTGTGTTCTTCTATTGGATGAGATCGAGAAAGCTCATGAAGATATTTATAATATCCTTTTGCAGATCATGGACCACGCAACTCTAACTGATAATAACGGTAGAAAAGCAGATTTCAAACAAGTGATTCTGATCATGACCACAAATACAGGTGCAAGAGAAAGAGCTTCTAATCCATTAGGATTCGATAATACTGCTTTGGTTGACAGAGGATTAAAGGCTATCGAAAAGCAATTTTCTCCAGAGTTTAGAAATAGGCTTACTGCGATCATTGAATTCTCTTCTTTGGATGAAGGCACAGTTTCTAAAGTGGTTCGTAAACAATTGGAACTTCTGGAAACCAGATTAAAAGAGAAAAGTATCCAACTTCATTATGGAGAAGAAGTTCTAATTTGGATCGCAAAAAAATCCTATGATCCTCTTTTCGGGGCAAGGCCGGTCCAAAGGTGGATAGATTCCAATATTTCCAAAAAACTCTCGGAAGAGATCCTGTTTGGAGAATTAAAAAACGGCGGGGATGTGAATTTGGAAATACAAAACGAGGAACTGAAATTAGTCTTCCGTTCTAGAGAAAAATAATGTCTTTTAGAACGGTTAGACCTAGTCCCAAAAGTTTCCTCATATTTTCCATTCTAGTTCTTCTTGTTTTTGGTGCTTGCAAGAAGAATGTACTATTCATCGAAGGAAGAGAAGTTTCTACCCAGAACCTTGTGGCTCCTAAGTTCGGGATAGATCCAAACACTCTATTTGCAGAATCCAAGAAGATTATGATATCTACGGATTCGGTCGACGCTTCCAAGGTTGGACTGGAAATTTATAAAAAGGGAGGGAACACAATCGATGTGGCTGTCGCTTCTTCCTTTGCAGTTTCCGTTACCCGACCTTCTTCCACAGGGATTGGCGGTGGTGGATTTTTAGTCTATCATCACGCTAAATCCGGAAAATCATACGCTTTCGATTTTAGAGAGAGAGCGCCTTCTTTAGCAAATCGTAATATGTATAAAGGACGTCCTAAGGAAGAATCCTTACTCGGTTACAAATCCGTAGGTGTTCCTGGTATGGTGGCCGGCCTTGTGCAAATCCAAAAAAAGTTCGGTAAACTTCCCTTAAAAGATGTTTTGGCCCCTGCGATCCGATTGGCAGAAGAAGGATTTATCGTATATCCGGATCTTTCAGAAGCAATCCAAGAATCGGAGAAAGACATGAGTCCTGGAATGAAGAAGATCTTTATACCAGGCGGAAAAATCCCTGAGTCCGGAGATATACTAGTCCAGAAAGATCTCGCAAAAACTCTTAAGGTCATTTCTGAAACGGGAGACAAGGATTTTTATACGGGGGAGATCGCAAAAGCACTCTCGGCAGAAGTTTCCGCAAATGGCGGCGCTATTCATTTTAATGATCTGAAAAATTATAGAGTAAAAGAAGAAAAACCTTTAGAGATCATTTACAGAAATTATAATATTCAAACCATGTTTCCTCCTTCTTCCGGAGTTCATCTTTTCACTATGTTAAAGATGCTGGAAACAAAAGAGTTACACTCCATGTTCGATTTTTCCCAGAGTGATTATTATCATTTCTTGGCAGAAGTTATGAGAAGAGGGTATTCTGATCGGGCCGTTCTCGGCGGAGATCCGGGATTTACAAAGATCCCAGTGGATACATTAATTTCTTCCGAATATGCCAAAGAGAAAATTTCGGACTTCAATCCTGGGAAGGCCACTCCTAGTTCCACATACTTAAGTAGATTGAACTTAAAAGCGGAATCTCCACAGACCACTCATATCTCAGTCGTGGATGCGGAAGGGAATGCTGTTTCTACCACACATTCTATCAATTATAGATTTGGTGCAGCCGTAGTTTTGGATGGATATGGTTTTGTTCTGAATGATACAATGGATGATTTTAGTCGTTCTCCTGGAGAGCCTAACGTATATGGTCTCATTGGGGCAGAGGCGAATTCTATCCAGCCTGGAAAAACACCTTTGAGTTCCATGTCTCCTACGATCGTTTTAAAAAATGGAGAGACATTTTTAGTCACAGGTGCACCTGGCGGGTCTTATATAGTAAATGCTGTTTTACAATCTATACTGTTTAGTTTAGATCTTAATCTTACATTATATGAGTCCGTTGCAAGAGGAAGAATTCATCATCAGTTTTTTCCCGACGCACTTTCTATAGAAGGGGCTGCAACGGATACTGCTACATTCAACCAACTGAAGGCCAAAAAACATGAAGTCCGGCTTGGAAATAATATGGCAAAATTATTCTGCGTAAAAAGAGAAAATGGAACATTGTACGGTGCCGCGGATCCAAGGGGAGATGGAATCCCTTTGGGAGAATAATATTAAAAAAAGTGTTAGGAATATAAAATGAATCGATCCGCCAAAACCCCGGTCTTTCCAAATCTACGTCATGCTGTAAAAGCAAAACACGGTTTGGAAAAGGAAAGTATGCGCATATTTTTCGACGGGAGAATTTCTACTACTCCTCATCCGGAAACCTTAGGTTCCAGTCTTACCAACCATTTTATCAAGACTGATTTTTCTGAACCCCAACTTGAATTTGCTACAAATCCAAGACCTCGAATCGAGGCCATTGTAAGAGAATTACAAGATCTGCATATTTTTACGTCGAGGCATTTGAAAGAAGAGTGGATCTGGCCATTCAGTATGCCTCCTATTCTTCCTAAAGAAGATAAGGACATTCCTCTCGGGCAGTATGGTCATTCTTTTTCGGGAGAATGGAAAACAGTCTATCGAAATGGGTTGGGCCTTCGTTATGGAAGAAGGATGCAGACCATCTCCGGTGTTCATTATAATTTTTCTTTTTCAAATCTGTTCTTGAAACAAATTTTAGGAAAAGAAATCCACGCATTTACAAAAGAGGAAATTTCGGAATTATATCTTTCTGTAACTCGGAATTTTATGAGAAGAGTTCCTGAGATTTTATATTTAACAGGAGCAACTCCTGTTTTTGACGAAACGTTCTTACCTGTGCCTAGCGATTTTCCATTCGTAAAACATAAGAATCATACTTATTATGCTCCTTATGCTACTTCTTTAAGAATGAGCGAGATCGGGTATACAAGCAAGGTCCAAGACGAACTTCCTATCAATTATAATTCTTTAAAGGAATATATTGATGGGATGTGTTACGCTGTTAGTACTCCTTATCCTAAATACCAGCCATTTGGTGGAATTCCAAATCAGCTCAACGACCATTATCTGCAGATAGAGAATGAATTTTATTCGCCGATCAGGCCAAAACAAATCCCTAAAAATGACGAAAGACCTTTAGATGCGCTCCAAAGTAGAGGGATCCAGTATATCGAGATTCGTTGTTTGGACCTCCAACCTGAATCTCCTACAGGGATTCATAAGCCGAGCCTAGGCTATATACAAATGGTACTACTCGACGGCTTGTTAAAGGAAAGTAAATCCATAGACCAAAAGGAAAAACTGAAGTTAAGAGAAAATACAAAACGAATCATATGGGAAGGAAGAAAACCCGGCTTAAAAGTTTTAGGGGACGATGGAGAAGAACAAGATTTTCTAACTAGAGGAAAAGAATTCACTCAAAGCCTTTTACCTATTGCGGAGGAATTGGATCGCCACACCGGAAAAAGATTCTACCAAGAAATTTTAAACGTAATGAATAAACGTTGGGAAGATGCTTCGTGTACTCCTTCCGGAAAGTTAATGAATCGTATAATAACGGAAGATTGGGAGTTTAGGGACCTAGGGATCCATTTGGCTAAAGAAAACTATAGAATCCAATCTCAGATGGAACTCACTCCAGGAAAATTTAATATGTTTGCCAAAGAAGTGCAAAAGTCTATAGCAGAAAAAGTAAAAATAGAAGAATCCGAAAAAGTAAAAAAGAATCCTACTGCAAGGATCTGCAACCATTGAAATATAAACTGGAACCGGGACAAAAACTAGATCCGAATGAATTCATCCTAAAAGGATTCGAGGATCTGGAAATTTCCACTCAGATTGTGATCCGAGACGCACTCAATCTAGGATTAGAAGTGGAAGTTTTAGATCGCCCCAGCCATTTTATTCGCCTGAAAGGCCAAGGGGTCACTAGGCTCGTAAAAGAAGCATCCAAAACTGAATTAGATTCCTATATGACTTTTTTGGTGATGGAGAATAAAACCATTACGAAACGTATTTTAGAAGAATCAAATATACTTGTGCCAAAAGGGATCGCAGTTTCTGATCTGAACTCCGGGTTGGAATTCTTAAATAAAAACTCGGATAGGAAAATGGTGGTAAAACCTGTTACTACCAATTTTGGGATTGGGATTAGTATTCTTCCATCCTCTTCTTCCACTGAAGAAAAGAAGAAGGCCTTGGAAATTGCACTTGGATTTTCCGAAACTGCCATTGTCGAGGAATTTGCGGAAGGAAACGAATATAGATTTTTAGTGATTGGAAATGAATGTGTGGCGGTCTGTAATCGTATTCCTGCGAATATAACCGGTGACGGAAAGAAGACGATCCGAGAACTAATTGAAGAGAAAAACTCCGATCTCCGAAGAGGAGTGGGGCATGTTACTCCTTTGGAAAAGATCCGATTGGACGATACCGAGATAAACGTTTTAAAAGAGTCAGGAAAAACTCCTGAATTTATCCCGGCTGCAGGCGAAAAAGTTTTTGTACGCAAAAACTCGAATATCAGTACTGGTGGAGATTCAGTAGATGTGACTGATATTGCACATTCTTCCTATAAAAGGTTAGCAGTGGAAGCTGCAAAAGCAGTCGAAGCAAAGATTTGTGGTGTGGATATCATTGTAAAAGATCTAGAGTCTGAAGGAGATTACAGGATCTTGGAATTAAACTTCAATCCAGTATTATATATTCATAATTATCCCTATTCGGGTAAGAATAGAAGAGTGGGGGAAAAAATTTTGGACGTGTTAGGTTACCGTTCCTAATTTTTGTATCTTACTTTTTACATAGTCCACAATATCTCTGGACTCGTACATTTTGATATCACCGTCTATCAAGAAGGGAACCTGAGAAAGTCCTCCCAAACGTAGGACTTCCTCTCTGCCCGGCGTGCCCTTACTTGCCTCTACCAATTCGTAGTCCTTGCCTTCTTTCAGGCCCATTTCGGAAAAATGGCCACGAACAAAAGCGCAGTAGGGACAAGTATCGTATTGGAAGAGTTTCATCATATTAAGCACCGATCTTTTTTTGTAGTTCTCCGCTTTTTGCCATTTCCACGACTATATCGTGACCACCTATAAACTCTCCGTCAATGTATAACTGAGGGATGGTAGGCCAGTTTGCGAATTCTTTGATCCCTTCTCGTACGCCTATGTCTGAAAGAACGTTAAATGAGTTATAATCCGCGCCAAGACTTCTCAGAACATTAGTCACTCCCGCGGAAAAACCGCACATAGGAGCGTCAGGGGTTCCCTTCATAAACAGAAATATTTTTTTAGAAGCGATCAGTCCTTCGATCTTATCTTGTAATTCTTTATCCATGATACTTGTTCCTATCTGTTATTTATTTATGATACCTTGGTTTCCAGTCCTAAAGCATGCACTTCTGCCTTCAATTCGTGCTTTAAAGTGGCGTACACCATTCTGTGTTGTTCCACGATGGACTTTCCGGCAAATCCGGAAAACTTTACGATCGCTTTAATATGTACTCCATCATTGTACGGATCTTGGATCTCTACTTCCGAGCCCGGAAGTCCCGCTTGGATTTTTTCCTGGATTTCTTGGACAGTCATCTGTTATATCTTAGACTCTAATACTATCAGCTCTTTTTAGAATCTCTTCCTGGACAATCTTTTTTCTATGGAATAGAGGTCTTTAATTCTAGCGCGTGGACACCCCATTCTTTTAGGAATGGGTCCATGATTTGGTATACCGACCTATGTTGTTCCAAAAGGGATTTCCCTTGGAACTCCGGACTTGTAATAAAGATCCGGATATGGGTCCCTCTTTTTTTGCGAGTGGGATTTCCTGAATGACCTGCATGTTGTTCCGAAAAATCCTCTATCCTTAATTCGGAAGGAGATAGTCCATTTCTCAAAAGTTTTTCCATTTCTATAAACAGATCTTGCATAAGTTTTAAGTCCTAGTTCCGTACCCACGGCTGAGTAAAAATACGGAGAGGGAATAGAGTAGAATGGTACCTACTACTAAAAGTCCGATTGCCTCTAGAGGATCAATATCGCTGACTCCTAAAAATCCGTAACGGAACGCGTTCACCATATAAAGGATAGGATTGAACTTGGAGACGATCTGCCAGGCATCGGGAAGCATTTTAATGGAATAGAATACTCCGCCTAAATAGGTCAAAGGAGTCAGAATGAATGTTGGAATGATGGTTACATCGTCGAATTTTTTGGCGTACAGTGCATTCAAAAATCCTCCCATAGAGAACATCAAAGCAGAAAGTGCCACGGTGATGATTACAATCCCTGCATCATATAATCGTAGCTCGGTGAAGAATAAGGACACCAATGTTACGATAAATCCAACTAAAACCCCGCGGATCACTCCACCTATGGAATATCCAAGTACGATCAAATACGCAGGCGTAGGGGATACTAAAAGTTCTTCTATATTTTTCCCGAATTTTGCTCCAAAAAAAGAAGATACCACATTATTGTAAGCGTTTAGTATCACAGACATCATCACAAGTCCGGGAACGATAAACTGGATATAGGTATGACCTCCGACATCTCCGATTTGAGAGCCAACTAATTTTCCGAAGATCAGAAAGTATAAGGAAATTGTAATGCCTGGAGGAATCAATGTTTGGATCCAGATTCTTAGAATACGAACTGTTTCTTTGCGAACGATAGTGGAGAACGCGTTAAATTTTTCTTGGAAGTTCATAATTTTTTCTCCACCAGTTTCAAAAATAATTCCTCCAATCGATTGGATTTGTTTCTCATACTTGATATTTGTATTCCGCTTCTATCTAAAAGACGGAAGAGGTCATTTAATGAATTATTCTTTCCTATATCCACTTCCAAGGTAAGATCATCTATTTTATTTAAATGAAATCCGTTCAGATCAATTGGAGAAGTAACAGGTTGTTTTAGGTCCAACACGAACGTCTGTGTATCCAGTTTTACTAGAAGTTCCTTCATGGAAGTATTCTCTACGATCTTTCCTTGGTCGATGATTGCTATCTTCTTACAAAGATTCTCTGCTTCTTCCAAGTAATGTGTGGTGAGAATGATCGTGATCCCTGATTCGTTCAATTTGACTAGGAAGTCCCAAAGAGAACGTCTGAATTCTATATCCACTCCCGCAGTCGGTTCATCCAGGATCAAAACCTTTGGATTATGGACTAGGGCTCTTGCGATCATGAGCCTTCTTTTCATTCCCCCGGAAAGTCTACCTGCACCTTCCTTTCTTTTTTCGTACAGCCCTAGTTGGCTTAAATACTTATGAGTTCTTTCGACTGCCACCTTTCTGGAAAGACCGTAATATCCTCCTTGGTTGATGACAATATGTTCCACTCTTTCGAAAATATTAAAATTAAATTCTTGGGGAACCACTCCAATATAAGACTTTGCTAATGTAAGTTCCGTGTCTATATCGGCTCCGTAAATTTTCACATCTCCGGAAGTTTTATTTACTAGGGAACTGAGTATACCGATCGTAGTGGACTTCCCCGCGCCGTTCGGACCTAAAAGGGCAAAAAAGTCACCTTCGTCCACAGTCAGATCGATCCCTTTTAAGGCCTGCACCCCTCCGGCATAGGTCTTCACCAAATTTTTTATTTCTAAGGCTTTGTTCATTCGCGAAAAACCGCTCCAATTCTATGATTTTGAACAAGCCCTGTTTCGACAATCTTTTGGCTTCAGGAAGAGCTTAAGATTTCTCTTGCTTTCCTGGCAGCATTTCTTGCAATTTCAGGCAAAGCGGGATGAACATAAATCATCTTTAGCAAGTCATCTAGAGTCCCACCCATCGTCATCAGGAGTATAAAAAGATGGATTAGGTTAGAAGCCTCTTCCCCCACTATATGGGCTCCGAGTACTTTTCTGGTTTTAGGACTTACTAATATTTTGACGAATTGGTCTTCGGATAGTCTAGCCATTCCGGTAGCACTGCTGGAATATGGATTGATTGCGGAGATATATTCGGTACCTTCTTCCTTTAGCTGTTGCTCCGTTTTTCCTACAGCTGCTACTTGTGGATAAGTGAATACGGCGTGGGGAACCGGAGGATATTCGACCGGGGTTCTATGTTTGTCTACATATAGAGAATTGAATAAGAACTCTCCTTCAAAGTTGACTGAGTGTCGGAAAAAATATTTTCCGATAATATCTCCCAGGGCATAAACTCCGTCCGCAGTGGTTTCCAAATATTCGTTGGTTTTGATATAACCTTTTTCATTAGTTTGGATATCGGTGTGTTGGAGATCCAACCAATCCGTATTCGGTTTGATTCCTGTGGCAACGAGTAATGCGTCTCCTTCTAATATATAAGTCTCCTTAGAATTTTTACATTCTAAACGGAAGATCCCATTTTGATAGTCAACCTTCTTCACTTCTGTTCCCAAACGAACATCTTCTCTTTTGGAAAATGCTTTTTCGAAACCGTCTACGATATCCTTGTCCTCATGGGAAAGCATTCTGTTGCGAACAATAAAAGTGGTTTTAGAACCGAAGGCTGAATAAGCAAATCCCAGTTCCAGGCCGATATAACCTCCACCAATGACCAAGAGTTTTTTGGGAAGTTCCGTTCTTCTGAGTGCTTCTCTACTTGTCATATAGGGGGTTCCAGCAAGACCAGGAATATCAGGGATAGAAGGTCTACATCCCGCTGCGATAAAGATACGATCCGCAGTGAGAAGTTCACCGTTTACTTTTACTACCTTATTCTCTATGAATCTTCCTTCGTGAGGATAAAAGTCTATGTTCGGGTTTTTTTCATAAGCTGGGATGATACTATCCGAGTCTGCATCCACAGTAGCGGAGACCCTTTCTACCAAGGTTTTAAAATCCACGGAGAATGGACCTGGAATGTTTAACTGGAATTTGGAAACATCCTTTGCCTGGGTTAAAATTTCCGCAGGATGGATGAGCATTTTAGAAGGGATACAACCCCTGTTTAAGCAGGTTCCCCCCAAACGATCTTTTTCTAAGATTGCTACCTTATAACCAAGTTTAGAAGGAGGAGTGACTAGTTTTGTTCCTCCTCCGGAGCCTATTACGAGAATATCATACTTTTTCATGCGGTTAATTCAATGGAGAATGGGATACTTCTAAACGAAAAGAATTCTTTTGGAGAGAACCTAGGATAAATCTCAAAAATTCACAGAGTATTCTCTCTGAATTACAAAATATTAGATATTGTTTGTACTGGATTCGGAAAAATAAAAAGAAGAAAGGAGAATACCTTCTACCATTTATCCCGTAGAGACCTGAGTGCAATGAATAAGGTTTGGGGATCGGAAGTTAGAGAGAGATTTTGCATTTTGTTTCGGATGCCGGAAACTAAGTTTTCTTTTGGGTCAAAAACGAGGAAGAAGGGATTGAATGTCCTTTCTTCCGAGAAGGTCGTAGTCCAAAATTCTTGGTTTTCTTTTAGTTTTTCCGCCTTGGACAATGCTAAGGAGGTGGCTTCATTTTTAGGATCTATAGAAAGACTGAATTTCAGATTGTTTTTAAGATAATCGTGGCCTGGATACAGTCTAACGTTTCCCGGAAGTTCTTTAAATTTCTGGACGACAGTGTCGTATAGAGTTTTAGGATCTCCACCCCGAGTGCAATTTCCCACGCCTGAATTAAAGATCGTATCTCCTGTAAATACCGCATAAGCTGATCCGTTTTCTATCTGCAAAAGGCATATATGAGCGAATGTATGTCCGGGAGTATAAATGACTTTTAGATAAGAATTTCCATCCGGACTTTCTAAAATTTTTTCTCCTTCTTCTAATGGGTGAGAAGCATGGGGGATTTTTCCGAGTCCAGCAGGATGAGCCAAAACTTTAGCGCCATATTTGGAAACTAGTCCATCGTTTCCGCAAGTATGATCATTATGTTCGTGAGTGTTTAGAATATAGTCGAGGTTCCAGGATTTATTCTCCAAAACTTTGGAAATCTGATCCGGATCATAGGGATCTATAGAAAGTGTTTTTTTAGAATTCGGTTCTCTGACTAGGTAAGTAAAATTTCGGAGAGGACTGTCAGTGTAGATCCTAAAAACTTCCAACATAGGCTTTAGACAAGTGGAGAAGGTGGTTTTATTGGATAATGTCCAGGTGTTTGTCTAGATTTGCGATCCTTAAAATAGTCATCACATCTCTACTTAGGTTTCTAAGTTTCAGATGACCATGTCTTTCTGTGACGTACTTTTGGGTATTAAAAATGGCGCCGATCCCGGAAGAGTCTAGATACACATCTCCTTCAAAGTCCAGTATGATATCCTTATGACCCTCGTCAAACTGGCGAATGATGAGTTCTTTTAACGCAAATGCGTTCTTTAGGCTTACATTCCCCTGGATCTTAACTACGCAAGACCCCTCTTCTAGGGACACATCTGTTTGAAAACCTTCCAATGAGTGGCTCCGATCTCTATTTCTCTGACTATCCTCGGGTTAAGAAAACAACGGATCTTCTCAGAAAACTGAGAATAAATTTCCAAACCGGGAGGGAACCCGAGCCAATAGACTAATTTGTGGCAAAGAGGAGGTAAACTCTTTTTTAGAACAAAATCTGATCTAAATCTATTTCAAATAAAATAAGAAATCGCTCGCAAAAACTACTGATTCGGCAAAACTAAGTGCTCGATTTTGTAGCGAAACTTAAGGTTTCGGACGATATTTAAAACTGTATGCGGATCAAATTCTGGGGAGTGCGGGGCTCCATTTCTTCACCCGTTCAGGGAGACCTGATTCGATCTAAAATCCTGAGGATACTAAGCTTAGCGTCTCCGTCCGACCTGCAAAGTCCGGAGGCGATCGAAGATTTTTTGGACTCCTTGGCACTCTCCAACTGGAGCACGTATGGTGGAAATACTACCTGCATCGAAATCCGGGACAAAGAAGATAAACTTGTTATTATAGACGGAGGTACTGGACTCCGAGAGCTGGGAAACTCCATCTTACATGAGGGGTACGCTTCCGGAAAAGGGAAGGCGATCTGGATCTTCACCCATACTCATTGGGATCATATCCAGGGAATCCCATTCTTCGTTCCTTTATATACTCCAGGCAATAAATTCGAGTTCGTGAGTTCGGTAGAAAATTTGGAAGAAAGATTGAGATACCAACATACATTCACTCATTTCCCGGTTCCATTCGACGGCTTCCAAGCTGAGAAAGCATTCCGCCATGTTCCGGAGGGAAGAGCCTTCCGAGTTACTGACTCAATTACCGCGATCTCTAAAGCAGTCCGACATCCAGGCGGAAGTTTTTCTTATAGGTTCGAAGAAGACGGTAAGGCTCTGATCTTCGCCTCCGATGCCGAATTCAATTTGGACGAGATGGAAAATATAGAAGATTATCTGAACTACTTCAGAGGAGCCGACGTTCTGGTATTTGATACCCAGTATACTTTCGAAGAGTCCTTACAGAAAATTGATTGGGGGCATAGTACTGCTTCCATGGCGACGGATATTGCGCTTAGAGCCAATGTTAAAAAATTAGTAATGTTTCACCATGATCCTTCTTATGATGATGAAAAATTGGATGCAGTATATCTGCGTGCGATTAAATACAAAGAAATGTTTGATCCTGATAACCAATTAGAGATCATCATGGCAAGAGAAGGTCTGGAAATCCAAATTTAATCTTTAATTCAATCGATCAGGGAGATATCGAATGAGTGAATATATCATCGGAATAGATGCCGGTACCACCGGCATACGTACATTCTGTTTTAGTAAATCCGGGACCGTGATCTCAAGCGCCTATTCCGAATTTAAACAATACTTTCCAAAACCAGGTTGGGTAGAACATGACCCTGAAGAGATTTGGGCAAAAACAGAAAAGCTCATCCTTAAAGCCATTCGTAATGGAAAGTTAAAGCCGGAAAAAGCTGTAGCGATAGGAATTACCAACCAAAGAGAAACCACTGTATTATTCGATAAAGATACAGGCGCTCCTGTTTACAACGCTATCGTTTGGCAATGTCGTAGGACCTCCGACTTCTGCTCCGGATTAAAGAAAGAAGGTTTAGAGCCTATATTCAGAAGAAAGACAGGACTTGTCGTAGACGCTTATTTTAGCGGAACCAAGATTAGATGGATCCTGGACAATGTAAAAGGTGTTCGTGCAAAAGCAGAAAAAGGAAAGGTTCTATTCGGGACCATCGACACTTATTTATTGTATCGTTTGACTGCGGGAAAATCCCATAAAACGGATCATACTAATGCGAGCAGAACTCTTATCTTCAATATCGAAAAGAAAGAATGGGATAAGGAACTATTAAAAATTTTACAAATACCTGAGGCGATCCTTCCTGAAACTCATAACTCTAGTAGTTTGTTCGGAAGAACAGAAGGTGTGAAAGGACTTCCAGACGGGATCCCGATCTCTTCTTTAGTGGGAGACCAGCAAGGAGCATTATTCGGACAATTATGTACGGAACCTGGAGAAGCAAAGAATACCTACGGAACCGGATGTTTCTTACTTTTTAATACAGGAAACAAATTACAAATTTCTAAAAACAATCTGATCACAACTCTTGCCTGCGGACCGGAAGGAAAAACAGTCTATTGTTTAGAAGGTTCTATCTTTATCGGAGGAGCCGTAATCCAATATCTCAGGGACAATCTCAGATTCTTTAAGGAATCCAAACTATCCGAAAAGATGGCTTCTTCCGTTACCAAGGAGGATGAGGTAGTATTTGTGCCTGCATTCTCCGGATTGGGGGCGCCTTATTGGGATATGAACGCAAGAGGTGCAATCCTAGGCCTGACTAGAGATACCACCCAAGAACAAATCACTCGAGCTGCCTTAAAATCAATCGCATTACAATCTTATGAATTAGTGGAAGCGATGGAGAATGATACAGGCTCCAAATTAAAAGTCCTGAAAGTGGATGGGGGAGCGACTGCTAATAATTGGCTCATGCAATACCAAGCGGATATTCTAGGAAAAAAGATCGTAAGGCCATCGAATCTGGATACCACTGTTTTAGGTGCTGCATATCTTGCCGGACTGGAAAGAGGTTTTTATTCTTCCGTAAACGATCTGAAGAAGAACCAAAAGACTAGTAAGGAATTTTCTCCAAAGTTAAGTTCTAGTTTGAGAGAAAAAGAGATCAAAGTTTGGAAAAATTCCGTAAAAAGAATATTAACTTCCGAATCTTAATTAGTACGAAAAAGAGAGCAGGCTAAATTCTAAGGGTTTTCTTTCGGAATTGATGCCTGCTCCTATGATCAGTTTTGCCTGATCATATTTAGGGATCTCTAAAATAGAATCCGCGGAAATTTTAAAAAACTCATACTGATCTCTTTCCTTTTTGGATAGATATATATCTATTCTTATAATCTCCATGTATTTCAGAATTCGTAGAAGAATTTTATCCTTTGTGACAGCGTACAATTCTATTTGGTTAGAAGTTCGATTTAAATTGTATTTTTCTCCAAAGACAGCTTCGAATTCTATTTCTGTTTTAGAAGTTTCCTCTTCCTCCGAATCCTTATAGTCCACTGCGGACAGGCTCTTATACACTGGGAAATTCCCTTCTTCATAATAGATCCTTCTGGAAAAACGTCTGAATATTTCTTTTTCCACAATTTCCGGAAATGACTCTCCAGGCTCCGGCTTTTTGCTTGGACCGTCTAAGATCTGTTTCCATTTATTTTTAGAAACATTCCTCTCTACCATTCTGCGAACCGGAGGGGAAAGTTTCGGAACGGAAAACTTTAAAATTCTTTCATCCAATTTATTTAAGATAGAATTTAAGAATGGCCCGTGTATAAGCGGAAGTATCTCGATGGAGAAAATTCGATCTCTCAGAAACTTAGCGAATTCAATTTCGTATGTAAATAGATTAGAAACTAAGTTCTGTTCTTCTGTGGGAGTTCCTGCGTATAAGATTTTTACCAACCGAAATAGATAGGTTTTACTTTCCGGATCAAAATATAATTCTTCGATTTTTTTGGTCACCTCTTCTTCGTTTAGTTCCGGATTCACTATATCTCTAAGTGAAAGATATTTGGTAGAAAACATTCTTTTTCGGAATATTCTATGAAGCCTAAACTTTCCAGTTTGGATACTTCCTATTTGGGTTTGTAGATTCTCTCTTACGATGAGGATTGGTCCCTTTGGCGCTCCTACAACTCGATAAGGGTTCGTGCGAATTGGGTATTTAGATCCTTGGAAAATTTCCTCAGATTCCTTCGGAAATTTAGAATCTTCAGAATATAGTAAACCATTTGCTAATTTTAAATAAGCTGGGGTTACGATCGAAGAACTTGGAGTGGTCTTACGATCGTACTCCAATTCATAAAGAAACTTCGGGATGAGTGCGGGTTGTGAATATAGATAGGGAAGTTCTTCAATTTCACTGACTGGAAAATCGTAAAAAGGAGAAATTTTAGAATGTACTCTTGCTACGGAGTCCGGATTACAAAATAGAAAATGATAGTTCTCTCCCTCGAAGTAGATCATGGGAACTTGTAAAAGGATTAATCTTCTTCTATTAAATCCGGATGTAAAATGGAAAGGCCCGGTGCCTTTGTTTCTCTTTTGGAAAGTTTGGAAACTAGTCGTTTTTTGAATTGGGTCCAGTCATACGTTTCTTTTAAGGATTGTATCTCTTCTTCAAAGCCGTATTGTAAAAAGTCCAGTGTCTCTTCTTCCGTAAGTCCTGTGACAAGACTGCTATCGGAAACAACCCTCAAAATTTTACGAATATCTCTCTCATTCCAGAGTAGGATTCCTGAAAGCCTTACGACCCAATATTCATGGTCCATTCTTACAGAATTGCGGATTTATTCTCTTTATTCAAGAGTAAATTAGGACCTTAAAATTTTCTGATTACCATAAGGCTCATATCGTCCTGTATTCTTCCGCCGGTATGTTTCACAACGTCGAAAAAAAGATCGTCTATAAGTTTACGAATATTCTTTTTAGGAGCGGTCTCCAAAAATTTATATAAGTTCTCTCCGTAGTATCCGCCAATACTTCTGTTTTTTTGTTCGAATAGACCATCCGTAAAACAGAATAAAATGTCATCCCTATCCATCTTAAAACTTTGAGAAAGTTTCGGTTTTTTAAGCGGAGAATTCATCACTGTGGAAAGGAATTTGCCGTCTGTACTTACCACATACGTTTTGTCTTCTTTACTCTTGTATAAAACTAGACTCGGGTGGATTCCAGAATGGTAAAAGTTTCCTTTTTCGTCCGCCTTCATCAAAAGGAAAGTAGCATATAAACTTCTGTGGATATGCGGATAAGTGTTTGTTCTTTCTTCCAAATGTTCCAGCATTTGGTCGATAATCTCATGAGGAGTTTCAAATTTATGAATCAGATGGCTCATTTGGTTCATGATCATTAGGCTAAATAGACCAGCCACATACCCATGCCCAGAGGTATCTCCGATTCCCATCCAATAATTTCCTTCTTTGTCTTTTAAAAAATTGTAGAAGTCTCCGCCGATGGGATTGTAAGTCATACATCTTCCGCGGATCTCATAGTTTTCATCCACATAATCCAGAGGAAGAACATAGTTTTGCATTCTACTGTCTCCTCGGCGGAAACGTTTGATGATCTTTCCGAATTCCTGCTCTTTAGGTAATATCCTTTCCGTTAGAAACAAAACGAATGCAGAAAAATTAATGAATAATGTAAAACAACAAACCAGAAGTAAAACGATCGGAACTCGTACAGGTGGAGTATAAAATTTAAGTCCTATTCCTAAACAGCCCAGAATAGAAAGATTTAGCACGATCAAGATCGGCCAGGCATCCTTCATGTACTGTTTGATCGTAGTGGAACTTCTCATCTTACCTTAAAATAGGCATGGCCTTGGTATTCCTTCTTGGAATAATTCCTGCGAGAAATCCGAAATAATTCGTCTTCCGCATAAGGTGTATTTGTGCCTTCCACTACGCCGAAAGGTTTTTCTCTGTATCCGGATTCATAGATCATAGAAATTAAGGAATCACTAGAAGGATCGTAATGATACAATAGTTTGTGAGAAGTTTCCAGGAAATTTATTTCAGGGCCGGATATTTGTTTTCCATCTTTCCAAATGGATTCTTCTTTTTTGATCTTTTGTGTGGTAAGTAGAAGCCAATTTCCTCTGGACTCATATTTCCCGGATCCTTCTATTTTGATTCGACGAATTTCTCCTTTTTCTTCGATCTCCCTCAAGTAGTACTTTTGGAAAGATTTTTCTGAATGGGAAAATTCTAATCTTTCGGATTGTTTTTCCTTATAGGTCACAGAAGTGAAAGGAGAGAAGGGAGGAAGTTTTTTACCGTAGATCCCCTTCAGGGTTATATCGCTGGAAGATTCAGGTTTTTCGGGAAGCTGCCTGATCCAAGATGGAGGAAAACATCCAATGGAAAAAGAAAGAAGTACAAGTATTCTTAGAATCGCTAGTATAACTTTCATTGGAAAATCCCGGAAAAAGAAACACATAATTTACGAGTTTCTAATCTGTTTTACTTCCAAAATCCGCTTAAGGCTTGCGAAAGGCAAACCGGAAATATTCTCAAAATTGGAAGTAAATAAATTCTCCGCCTCCGTCCCCGAATATACCCATTAATAAAAGTATAATGATGGAGAAAGAAGGTAATAACCAGCGGAATCGGATCTGTATTTTTTCTCTTATGCTTGGGTAATATTGAACCGCATTCCAAAGGAAGGTGAATAAAATAAATGCAGCCAATTCTTCCCAGCGGACCAATGCCTTTCCGCCTATAATATTTAAGAAACCTGTAAAGTAGTCCCAAGCTAAACTCAGCGAATTTTTACCTGCGGCTGCAGTCCGGAAGAAGATACCTGAGATCGCAAATAAATGAACGATCAACGCTACTTTCCAAAAACGTTTCCAGCCTCTTGGTTCTTCTTCCTTTTTAGGATCACCGGGAGAGAAAAATCTTTCTACTCCCAAGATCAAACCTAGATAAGCACCCCAAATCACATAGCCGAAGTTTGCTCCATGCCATAGACCTCCCAGGGTCATTGTAATCATGGAATTTCCTTGGGTTCTCCAGAAACCACCTCTGCTTCCACCGAGAGGAATATAGAGATAATCTCTGAGCCAAGTGGATAAGGTAACATGCCAGCGTCCCCAGAACTCTCTGAAGCTTGGAGAAAGGAAAGGCCCTCTAAAGTTTTCAGGGATCTCGTAACCAAGCAAGTATGCGGAACCTCTTGCCATATCGGTATAACCGCTGAAATCACAATATACCTGGCAGGCAAATCCGAATGTTACTAGATACAAACTGAAAAAATTATACTCACCCGGATGTTGGTAAATCCCCGAGATGATACCCGAAATATTATCAGCGATCACTACCTTTTTAAATAAACCGGAAAGAATAAGGAAAATTCCCCATTGTACTCGATTGAAATCGATAGCAGGTTTGTCCAATTTCGGAAGAAAGTCAGTAGTTCTCATGATCGGTCCTGCGATCAACTGAGGGAAGAATAGAATGAATAAGAAATAATCTAATGCAGAAATCCTTTCCGGAACATGGTCCCTATGAATATCCACCTGTAGCGCGATCAACTGGAATGTATAAAAACTGATAGCGAGTGGAAGAGGGATATGTATCCCTTTTCCGAATTCGGAAAATTGCAAAGAACCAGTGAAGAAGTCCAGTGAATCTAGAAAGAAATAGAAATATTTGAAGAACGCTAGGTTCACAAAATTGAGAACGATGATCCAGGCCAAAAGTTTAGATGTGGATTTTCCTTCTCTTTTATTCTCCCAAAGTTTGAGTGAAAAATAAAAGTTCACTGCGATCACTAGTAAAAAGTGAATCGAGAATGCAGCACCCGAGTAAAAATAGAAAAGAAGGGAAGAAACTAAGAGTAAAGGTTTTCTTCCTTTTTGCGGGAGACTCCAATACAATAAAAAAGTAAGTGAAAATAAAGCTAGATAGGGAAGGGAATTAAAAAGCATCTTAGAATTTTTTTATAAAAACCTTATTCGGGTGAAAATAGATAATGCAATTTATGATCCGGAGAAATTCGGAAAGGTAATAAGGATTCCAAAAGTGTAGGACCAGGTCCGGTATCACTATCTATTTGGTAGAAGTTTTCCGGCTGAACTCCTTTATAAGAATAGAATACGATTCTTGGTGTCAAAGGAGAAGAAGCTTTATAACCAGGAAGTTTGGTCACTTGGACAACAGCATCTTCGAAATACCCTATAGAATCTATAAGGCCAGTTTCTAAGGCTTGGTTTGCAGAGTAAATTCTTCCGTCAGCCAATCTTCTCAACTCTGCTTCCTTTAATTTAGGCCTTCCTTTTTTGATAATGTTTAAAAATCTTTCGTAGTTCTCCATGATAATGTCTTGGAAAACCTTCTTTTGTTCTGGAGTAAATTCTTCCACCGGGTTTCCTGTAGCTTTATTCGGACCGGAACGGATTGTGCTACTTTTAATACCTAACTTGTCCAATGCTTCCTTAACATTGATCCCGAATCTAAGAACTCCAATAGAGCCGGTAATTGTAGTAGGATGAGCTTGGATATGATCGGTGGCCATACTTAGATAATATGCGCCGGAAGCAGCGGTGTCCATGAACAGAGAAAGGACAGGCACATTCTTCTTCTTTTTGAATTCTAAAATTTCATGATGAATTAGATCACTAGCTGTAACCGATCCGCCGGGAGAATCAATTTTTAAGATCACTCCCTTGATCTCAGGATCTCTTGAGGCCATCGACAAATAGGTTTTGACCCTGCTAACGATACTGTCCTTGTCTCCGGATAGAAGTCCACCCGAGGATTTTTTGTCGGAGATTTCACCCTCGATAGGAATAAGTAATATTTTATCCGGGCTTTCTGTAGAAGAACCAGTGACTAGTTTTTCTTTAGGAATAGGAGATGTCTGATTCGGGATAGAAAGGAACAAACATTGGCTTAAGAACAAAATTCCTAATACAAATAGAATGGATTTGTGGAATAGGAACTTCATCAGCAAGCCTCATGTCCCATTTTGGGAGGCCTCGGTATCGCTTCAATTCCTTTCCTTTCTGTTTGGTGTCCAAAAAAAAGTCTCAGATTCGTTTTTTACTTTCCCTCTCAGCTAGTTTTCCCAACCTCCTTCCCGCAATGTATGAATTTCGGACAGAGAATTCTAGTTTTTTGACCGACGGTATCCAATGGTTTTCTTGGGACTGGACCCATCCAATTACCAAGGAAATTATTCCGATTATTCTACCTTATGATAAAAATCTAAGTATATTCGAATCCGGTAATTTTCTCATGTTCCCTTGGGTGAATCGACATGCTTCCCAGGAATTTATACTGAATGCTAAAGAGTGGAATGCTAAGGAACTGGTCCGAGATTCCAACGGATTTCCGGTTCATGGGTTGGTACATTCTCTAGAGAGAAAACTTTTGAAACTCAAGAATAACCAAAAGGGTGCGGAGTTCAGAGTAATTTTTCCGGAAGAATGGAAGGATTCTCCGCTTTCAGGTGTCGCCATTCGAGAAGAATATTCAATCGAAGAGACTTCTTCCGGGACTCTTCTAAGTGTGAAGACTAGATTTAATAATTTAAGGTCTGATTCTATCCGATTCGCCTACGGATATCATCCTTATATAAATTTAGGAAAAAATAATGAAGAATGGAAACTACAACTTAAGTTGGACAAAAATTTGGAATTAGGAGAGAACTTAGTTCCGATCCAACCATTTCTTTCCAATCCAATCTCTTCCATTTTAGAAGGGGAAAAGATCCCGAACCTAGATCATTTATTCTACGGAAAAGAACCTAGAGTAGTTTTGGAAAATGGAACCAAAAGATACTCCATCACGGTCTTAAGTCCTCCGCCGGAAGAAGGACAAATTCCATTAAATTATTATCAGATTTATACAAAACCGGATCGTTCTGCGATCGCAGTCGAACCTTGCAGCTCTCCCGGCAATGCACTCTTGTCCGGACAGGATCTAAAAGAGCTAAAAGGACACTCCGAAGCCTTCGGAGAATTCAGGATTTTGGTGAGATCGTTATGATTCGGCCTTATAATCGCTTTCTTCTTGACAAGGAGGGGGTCATTTTCAGTCTAAGTTTTAGGGGAGATTCCACGCCGTGAGTAAACCGTTAATCGTTCAAAGTGATAAGACTATGCTTTTAGAGGTGGACAATCCTGAATTCGAAGCCTGTCAGTTAGTCGTATCCAAATTCGCGGAATTGGAAAAAAGTCCCGAATATCTACACACTTATAGAATTTCTCCTCTTTCCTTGTGGAACGCCGCATCTATCAAGATGAGTGCAGACGAGATCGTAGAATGTTTGGAAAAATATTCTAGATACTCCGTTCCGAAAAACGTAGTCAATGAGATCAAAGAACAGATCGGAAGATACGGAAAAGTAAAACTAGTTAAGGAAGAGAATGGAGATCTTTGTATCATCTCCAATGAAAAAGGATTTTTGCAAGAGATCTCCAATCATAGAGCGGTCCAGCCTTATATAGAAAAGACTGAGAACGATAAGATCTATATCAAAAAAGAATTCAGAGGCCATATCAAACAGGCTCTGATCAAGATCGGTTTCCCTGTAGAGGACCTTGCTGGTTACGACGAAGGAAACAAATACGGATTCAACCTAAGACCAACTACCAAGTCCGGTAGAAAGTTCGGAATGAGAGACTACCAAAGAGCCTCCGTGGAAGTATTCCATGCTGGTGGTGGAAACGAAGGTGGATCCGGAGTAGTGGTTCTTCCCTGCGGTGCCGGTAAAACGATCGTAGGTATTGGTGTGATGCAGATCGTGGGAGCCGAAACTCTCATCCTGGTCACAAACACACTTTCTATCCGTCAGTGGAAAAACGAAATTTTAGACAAAACTGATATTCCAGAATCTGATATCGGGGAATACTCCGGAGAAGTGAAAGAGATCAAACCGATCACAATCGCTACCTATAATATTCTTACTCATAGAAAGAAAAAAGGCGGGGACTTCACCCACTTCCATCTATTCAGCGCAAATAACTGGGGACTGATCGTTTATGACGAGGTTCACTTACTTCCTGCTCCTGTATTCAGAATGACTTCCGAATTACAGGCAAAAAGAAGATTGGGACTCACAGCAACCCTAGTTCGAGAAGACGGGTTGGAAGAGGATGTATTCAGTTTGATCGGACCTAAAAAGTACGATGTGCCTTGGAAGGAACTGGAAAGTAAATCCTGGATTGCGGAAGCAAAATGTAAAGAGATCCGTGTTTCTATGGAAGACGATCTTCGTATGAGATATTCTATCGCAGATGATAGGGAGAAGTTCCGTTTAGCCTCCGAAAATCCGGAGAAGTTAAAAGCAATCGGAATGATCATGAAGAAGCACTCAGAGTCGCATTTACTTGTGATCGGACAGTACATCAATCAGTTGGAAGAGATCTCTAAAACGTTCAAAATTCCACTTATTACAGGAAAAACTCCTTTGGGAGAAAGACAGGAATTGTACGATGCGTTCAGATCGGGTAGGATCAAGTCTCTGGTTGTGAGTAAAGTTGCAAACTTCTCCATCGACTTACCGGATGCAAATATCGCAATCCAGGTTTCCGGAACCTTCGGTTCTCGTCAGGAAGAGGCACAACGTTTGGGCAGGATCTTAAGACCGAAAGGCGAGGATAATACTGCAGTTTTCTATTCTTTGATTTCGAGAGATACGAACGAAGAAAGATTCGGTCAGAACAGACAACTTTTCCTTACGGAACAAGGTTACGAATACGAAATATATACTCTAGACCAATTCAGAGAATCCCTCGAAGAAAAAGTCGGAGCTTAAATAAAAAGAGAGGTCCAAATGGAATGGAACGCAAGAAGGCTAGATGTAATCGAGCCTTCACCCACCCTAGCAATCAGCGCTAAGGCGGCAGAACTAAAAAAGAAAGGCGAAGATATCGTTAGTTTCGGAGCAGGAGAACCTGACTTCGAGACACCGGCTCATATTAAAGAGGCTGCTAAAAAAGCGATCGATAAGGGCCAGACACGTTATACTGCCGTTTCTGGTACGGTGGAACTCCGAGACGCAATCATCACTAAATTTAAAAGAGATAATGGACTAGAATATTCCAGAAATCAGATCATTGTAGGAACAGGCGGTAAGCAGGTTATCTATAATTTCTTCTTAGCTACCTTAAATCCTGGAGACGAGGTTGTGATCCCGGCTCCTTATTGGGTAAGCTACGCGGATATAGTACGTCTGGCAGAAGGTAAGGCAGTCATTGTTCCGACGACCAAAGCAGACAATTTCAGAATTTCTCCTGCACAATTAGAGAAAGCGATCACACCTAAAACCAAGGTAGTGGTTCTAAATTCTCCATCCAATCCAACCGGTTCTGCTTATTCCAGAAAGGAATTAGAAGCGATAGGAGAAGTGATCTTAAAACATAAGGTCATGGTTTTAAGCGACGATATCTATGAGAGTATCGTTTTTGACGGATTCCAATTTTCGAATCTGGCAATGCTTTCTCCCGAATTAAAAGAACTTACGTTCGTTGCAAATGGAGTGTCCAAGGCATACTCCATGACAGGTTGGAGGATCGGTTATGGCGCCGGACCTTTGCATATTATCCAGAACATGGATACCATTCAAAGTCAGTCCACATCCAATCCTTCTTCTATCTCCCAAGCTGCCGCAGAAGCTGCGCTGACTGGAGACCAGGCTTGTGTAGGCGAGATGGCCAAAGCATTCCAAAAGAGAAGAGACCTGATCGTAGGACTTTTAAATGAGATCCCGGGGGTAGAAGTGAATGTTCCTCAAGGTGCATTCTATGTATTCCCTTACTTGACAGGAGCTTATGAAACTGACGGTTTCAGAAAACTACAAGCTGCAAGTTCCGAAACAAGTAAGAGCAAATTATTCTGCGCCCAACTTTTGGATAAATACAAAGTAGCTGCAGTTCCAGGGATTGCATTTGGGGATGATAATGCGCTTCGTCTATCTTACGCGATGGGAGAAGAAGATATCAAAAAAGGTGTCGCAAGAATCTCCGAAATGGTAAGGGACTTTTCCCGTTAAAAGAATGTATTTGCGACGGTTAGTATATCTCATACTGATCGCGAGCTGTACATTCTCCCTTTCTGCTCAAGGCAGAAAACAGTACATCGTTTTAGATCCGGGAACGGAACTTTATCTGTTCCCGGAAAAAAAATCGGAAGTCCTGCGCAAACTTTCCTTTGGCGAGATACTTTCTTCTGAAAACCAGAAAGAAGCAGATTCCAAATTTCAATTACTTACAGACAAGGATGGACTCACAGGTTGGGTGGATTCCCGTTCTTTATTTAGAATGGGAAGCAAGGGAAGTTATCCTGTCATTACTAAGGCCATCGAAAAACTTCTCTACCAAGATTCAGGGCCGAACGAGTTAGAATCCGTTTTTACTTATCTAACAAAAATAGAAGAAGGTCCTATTTTCCAAGGAAACGAGTATTTGTTCCTAAAGATCCGTAGGTTGGTGGTCCTTCAAAGATACGCAGAAGTTTTACAATCCCCGGAATACAGATTTAAATCCAAACAAAAGTTAGAAGATCTTCTGAAGAACAATCCTACAGAACTTGGAGTATATTCCAAAACAGGAATTTGGACGGACACTCTTTCTAACGCGCCGGAAGGTTCAAAACTAAAAGTCAGGCCGGAAACTTTTTGGAAAGTTGCAGAAGCTTATCCAAACTCCAAACCCGGAGATTTTGCAGCATACTTAGCTGTAAAATACACACCCGAGATCAGATGCGGAAGAGATCCAATTTGTGTTTTGCAGGACGAAGAAAACCGCAGATTAAAATATCTACTATTGCAACCGAATGGAAATTATGCGCCGATCTTCTCCACTCATTTAGAAAAACGACTTCTTCATTTTTCCAAGGATAGAGAAACCTTGGTATGTGATTCGAAACTTCCCAAGGAATCAGGGCTCAAAAATTTCAGGAATAAAGTGCAAGAATTACCTGCAAGATACGGAAAGAAGTTCTATTCAAAACTCAGAGTGATCGAAGAGGAATGTTTAAAGAAGTGAAACTTTTCTTTAAAGAATATCCCGCTAAAGAAACTGCTACTTTATCTACGCCTATCTTAATATTACACGGACTATTTGGTTCTTCTAAAAACTGGGTAAGTGTTTCCGATTTTTTAAGCCATTATTCCAAAGTATATAGCCTGGATCTTAGGAACCATGGAGATTCTCCACATTCTTCGGAACATTCTCTGAGTGCAATGGCAGAAGATATTAAAGAATTTTTGGAAGATCATGGACTGACTAAAGTAATCCTACTCGGTCATTCCATGGGTGGACTCGTTGCAATGACATTTGCTCTTAGATATCCTGAGAAGGTAGGAGATTTGATCATTCAGGATATCGCCCCCAGAGACTATGAATTCAAATACGAAGGGGAACTTGCAGTTTTAAGAACGGATCTTTCTAAATTTAAGAATAGGCAAGAGATAGATTCTGCGACATCTCAGTTTGTTCCAAATCCGTTTATCCGGAATTTTTTACTCATGAATTTGGATAGAACGGAATCCGGAGAATATCGCTGGAAACTGAATGTGGATGCGATCTCCCGTTCTAAAAATATGTTCCAATCCGAATTTTCCGGCACCGACAAACAATATTCTGGAAAGGTACTGTTTATTATAGGAGGGGACTCTGAATATTTTTATACAAGCGATAAGATCGTAAGTTTAGAATATTTCCCGAACGCCAAATTTGAGACCATTCCTGGCGGAGATCATTATATCCATTTCACTAAGGCGGAAGAATTTCGTAAAATCCTGACTTCTTTTATGGATTCTATTGTTTCCGGCTCGGAAAAATAAATCCTGCGATTAAAGCCAAAGTCCAGAATAGTATCATTCCGAGAGGAACAAGAACTGTAAAATTATAGTTTTTTACAGTTCCGAAAATCCCAGTCACCAAAATTGAACCAGCTAAAGAAAGAGCGAGTCCCAGATCGGAAACGGTAATTCTTTTCCTTAAGAATGGGATCACTTCTGTTAAAAAGACCGCTACCATAGAACCCACAGTGAACGATGAGATCTTTAATCCCAATTCCAAAAGCCCCTTTGTATAATTTTCTGGAAGGGAGAAAAAGAAGAAGGAACTGAAAAAAAGTAGAATCCCGAAGAATAGAGAAGATAATTTCTGTCCTCCTAAATTCCAACCGAAATCCGCTTTCGCAGTTAAAGATAAGGAGTTTATGGAACTGGATAATGTGGACATTGTAGATGCTAATATTCCGGAAAGTAAAAGTCCTAAAAATGGGGCAGGAACTTCTTCTATTAGAAATTTAGAAAATACCTTGTCTTGTGCGATTGTCTGCCCATTAAACTTATAGAATAAGAAAGTCCCAATCGCTAAGAATAGGATCATTTGAAAGAATACCGCAATTCCGGAACTGATCATTGCTTTTTGTGCATCTTTTACATTCCTTGCAGCAAGTGACCTTTGGATAAACATTTGGTCCGCACCATGGGTTCCTAAGCTGAGCAAGGCCCCGCCAAGCACGGCCCAAGGCATAAAATAAGTCGCAGAACTATTCTCCCATTCTAGAACTTTCAGTTTGTTTTCTTCCCAAGCAGAAGAAAGGATTGTTAGAGGTTCTGGACTCGATTGGTATAAAAGAACTAATGCAAATACTCCTCCGAATACATATACAAAGTATTGTAATGTATCCACCCAAACAACCGATCTGAATCCACCTTGCATCGTATATAAAACGGTAATCAGGGTTACGATAATTAAGGTCCAAACTCCAATCGAATATTGAGTAAACGAATAGGGTAAAATTTTAGGAAGTCCTAACTCGAGTAACATCGCCACCGGAAGTGTGGATGCATAAAGTCTGACTCCATCTCCTAAAATTCGAGTCACGGAAAATAGACCTGACATTGTCTTTTGGGATCTTCTTCCAAATCTGGTCCCAACCCATTCGTAGACCGAGAGAAAATTATGATGGTAGGTGAGTGGAATAAGAAATAAAGCAACTACGGTTCTTCCCAAAATATAACCGAACACCACTTGTAAGAATGTAAAGTTTCCTGAATAAGCGATTCCTGGAACGGAAAGAAAGGTCAATGCAGAGGTTTCCGTCGCTACAATGGAAAGTGAAAGTGGAACCCAAGAAAGAGATCTGTTCGCTAAGAAGAATTCCTTGGATTCCGAACTTTTACGTCCGGATTTATAACCGGAATAGAGAACGATCCCAAAATAGAAAAATAAAACCAGAGCGTCGGACCAGGCAAAATGCATACGCGAACATTCTTTCTTCCCGGAACCTATGCGCAAATCAGAATTCTTTTTGTTTTAGAAAAGCAAATGACGATCGGAGAATTTCCCAAAAGATGGCAGAAAATCCGGATACTCTGTTAGATGAGCACTCCAAAATACAAATTCCAGATCAAGGTCCCCGGAACTTCCGCTAATTTAGGTTCTGGTTTCGATCTATTGGGATTGGCCTTTCAAATTTATAATGAATTCAGTTTTGAATTCGGAAAAACTTCCGAGTTCACAAGAAAGATCAAAGGATCTTCAGCTCCTGTGTTTACGGATGACGAGGATCTAGTTTTACAATCTTATAAAACATATTTTTCAGTATTTGTATCTTCGCAGAAGTCGAGTGCTTCTCCGGTTCCTTATTCTGTAACTATGGAACTGGGGCTCCCATTAAAAGGTGGTTTAGGTTCCAGCGCGAGTGCTGTAGTCGCCGGATTTTCTGCTGCAAGGTTTGCACAAAGTATATATTTTCCGGATACAAAACTTCCGAGTGAGTCCGAATTCTTATACCAACTCGCTTTATTAGAAGGGCATCCTGATAATACAACTCCTGCCTATTTAGGTGGATTTGTTTTCTCCTATTTTGCAGAAGATAAACTTTACTATTTTAAGAAAAAGTTCCCTAAGAATGTACATTGTTTCTTTCTTATTCCTGAATTGGAGATTGCGACCAATCATTCCAGGAAATGCCTTCCGGATACATATCCGGTCTCTGATATTATATTTAATATGAGTAGAATGTCTACTTGGTGGGAATTTCTAGATTCAGGAGAACCTGGACTTTTAAAGAGAGCATTGGAAGATAAGATCCATACTCCTTATAGAATGAATTCCGAATTTCCACTTTTACCCTTGGTTGAAGAGATCCAAAAATTTTCGATAGGAGTTTCTCTTTCCGGAAGTGGGCCTGCTGTTCTTGTTTATACTAGAAGAAAGGACTCCAAAAGACTAGAGAAAAAATTCTCGGAACTTACAAAACAATTTTCCGAAAAGTCTGGGATCCCTTGCAAGTTATTGCGTCTTTCTCCGGATACGGGTGGAGCAAAGATCCATTTTAAAAAGATCTCTTAATCTTCTTCAGAAGACCTTTCTTTTCCGAATGAATAGAGTCCTTTTTTATCTCTAGATCGAGTGGCAAGTCCAGGATGAATCTTTTGGACGGAAAATATAAATCTCATTCTTTCCTTTCCTAACTTATTCATAAAGAAGTTAGAAGTAATGCCTATCTCAAAGTATTGGGTCATACGATCCTTAATGATCTTGTCGGAAATCCTAAAAGAGGCAGTTTGTCCTATGATCTCGTGGCTTTCCAATTTTTCCTGGGATTCCATTTTGGCAAAATGTTGCATACGAGGAGGTTTCATAATTGCAGGGCCGGAACGATTAATTAGAATATCATAATCTTCCGTATCTTTCCCTTTTTTTAATACGAATACTAGATGTTCGTCTTGGATAGATTTGCAAAGAGTAGGGATGTCTCCGTAGACTTGACCTACTGAAAATTTATAAAATCTGGTGCTTTCCGGAACTACGATTTCGTAGGTATCTCCTTCTTCAGGAGGGTCCATTTGACCGGGGCGTGTTTTGGCGGCGTACGGGCGTAGTACTTCCCAATAAAAAAAGAAACCCATCCCTGAAACTGCGATGAGTGTCAGGACGCCTAAGGCTAAATCCAGCTTGGGAGAAAATACAAGACCTAACTCAAAAGCCAAGTTTTATCCTTTTAAATCTATCTTACCGCGACCGGTTTTCGTTTCTGAGAAGGAGCTAAATCTGGAACTTACGATCATGGATAAAAGATCCTTCATTTGTTCCGGACTAATCACTTGGCTCATTCTTTCTTCTGCGCTTACTGGACTCGGTTTCATTACTAATTCGTCCGCGCCATGTTCGTTTTTCAGTTTGATTCCTTTCCGATCGACACCTTGGATCTCCAATACGTCTCCGACCGTTTCTATTTCGGGTTTTGCTTCTTTCTGTACCGGTGACCAAGTCGCCGGATACTGTCCCGATTGTATCCCATTTACGTTCATAAACCTAAACCTCCGTTTTCAGGTCCCTATTAATTCCTATCGGATATCCGATCGCTTGCTTAATTTTTTTTCGAAATAATTCCTATATAAGCCGGAATTTGAACGGTTTTTTTCCCATGGATAGGAGCGGATTTTTGCCTTTTTCACCCCCCGAATTATTCGTTTGCCTCCAATACTCGGCTTTCTAAATTGGCAGCTAGGGGAATATTTCTCCCTTGGTAAGGATATTATGTCTGAAGAAACTTCTACCACTCTCTTGGACCGTGTTTTCGGTCAGAAATTTAAGGCCGCACTTCCTTGGGTCTTTTTAGCTTACGTTCTATTATCTATTTATCCTATTGTGAAGTTCTTTGTTCCAGAACATTATATGAGAATCGGAACTTTTGGATTCTATACCATCTCGGATATAAAAAAGGATAACCCGGGCGCTTATCGTAAATATCTGCAAGAGAATAATCAGCAGATGTATCGAATGTTCTCTCAGCTTGCTTCCCAAGAGATCCTAAAAAAAGAAGCGGCTGCAAAAGGAATCCCTGTAGAAGAGCTTACTAAGTTCGGAAGAGGTTACGAGCCTGTTCAGGACGAAGTTGTTGCAGCTTATAATCAATTCAAGAATGAGCCTGGCTTAAAAGGAAAACCTTTAGCAGCAGTCCAAGGCGAGATCGTAAAATATTTAAAAGCGGTTCAGGCTGATAGAGAAAGACAATCCTTCTTCGGAAGAATGAGAGAAGAGTATAATACTGAGATTATTGGACCTGAACTTCCTCCTCCAACTAGAGTTGCGATCGATGCTAGCGAGAATCCAACAATCGGACCTAACGACGCAAAAGTTACAATCGTAGAATTTTCAGATTTCGAATGTCCATATTGCGCGATGAGCCAAACTACTACTAAGGCTCTCAGAGAACAATATAAGGATAAGATAAAATGGGTCTTTAGGGATTTTCCTATGGATTTTCATAGAAATGCAATGTTCGCTCACGTTGCGGCAAACTGTTCTATTCCCCAGGGAAAATACTGGCAGTACAATAGCCTTCTATTCGAGAACGGAAGAAAATTAGAAAAAGCGAATGTGATCAAACTGGCCCAACAAGTCGGCTTGGACATGGGAGCTTTCAATCGTTGTATTGCAGACGAGGACAAGATCAAGAGCGAGATCGAAGCTGATATGCAGGCTGGACAAGGTTACGGAGTAAACGGAACACCTGCATTCTTTATTAACGGTATTTTAGTGGAAGGCAATATGCCGATCCAAAATTTCACGAAGATCATCGACGAAGAGCTAAAAAACAACTAAGCTCTATCGTATATAAAATATTAGGAGTTTCAAATGGCAAAAACAGTTAAGGTGGCAGTTACGGGTGCCGCAGGGCAGATCGGATATTCTTTACTATTCAGGATTGCGTCCGGTCAAATGTTCGGAGCGGACACCCCTGTAGAGATCCAAATGTTGGAACTGGAGGCGGCTCTTCCTGCTGCTAAAGGTGTGATCATGGAATTGGAAGACTGTGCCTTTCCTCTTTTGCAAAAAGTAAGTGTTTCCGCGGATCTGGATGTCGCTTTTAAAGACATCAATTGGGCTCTGCTCGTTGGTTCCGTTCCAAGAAAAGCAGGAATGGAAAGAAGTGACCTTCTTAAAATTAACGGTGGGATTTTCGTAAACCAAGGAAAAGCGATCGAGAAAAACGCGGCTTCCGACGTAAGAGTTTTAGTAGTCGGAAACCCTTGTAACACGAACTGCCTCATCGCTATGAATAATGCAAAAGGAGTTCCTACAGATCGTTGGTTTGCAATGACCAAACTGGATGAGAACCGAGCAAAATCCCAACTTGCGATCAAGTCTGGAAATCTTGTAAAAGACGTAACGAATGTTGCGATCTGGGGAAACCACTCTTCTACTCAGTACCCTGATTTCTATAATGCTAAGATCGGTGGAAAAGCCGCAACCGACGTGATCAAAGATCATGATTGGTTAAAAGGTGATTTCATTAAGAACGTTCAACAACGTGGAGCGGAGATCATCAAAGCAAGAGGAGCTTCCTCTGCCGCATCTGCTGCTAACGGAGTTGTGGATACGGTTCGTCAGATCATCACTCCAACTCCTGCAGGAGATTGGTTCAGCGTTGCTGTAACTTCCGATGGATCTTACGGCGCTGACAAGGGTTTGATCTTTGGATATCCAGTGAAGTCTGATGGCAATAAAGTTGAGATCATTAAAGGACTGGAATTGAACGACTTTGCGAAAGAGAAGTTCAATATCACTCACGATGAACTAAAATCAGAGAGAGACGAAGTAAAAGGGATGTTATAATCCCTTTCGGAAATATCCCGTGCAGGAAACTCCATCCACGAAACTTCCTTTCTATTCGGAGCTTCCTGCTTTCTTCTCCAGGTTAGAATCTCAAAAGAGGATCCGGGTCTTGGATCCTCCTTCTGGCCTGGACCTTTGCTCCAACGATTATCTGGGGCTTTCTAATCATCCTGAAATCATCCAAGCTTTAAAAGAAGGTATCGATATCTACGGTGCAGGTTCTACCGCGAGCCGTTTAGTTCGAGGCCATCGAAGAGTATTCGAAGAATTGGAAAACGATTTTTCAAATTGGGTACAATCCGAAGATTCTCTCTTCTTTGCGAACGGATATGCAGCGAATTTGGGAGCGATCTCTTGTGTTGCAGATCCTTCTTATACGATTTTTTGTGATCGAAAGAATCATGCTTCTTTAATGGACGGGGTTCGACTTTCCGGAGCCAAAAAAGTATATTATAAACATTCGGATCTAAACGATCTAGAAAATTCCTTAAAAAAATACCAAGGCACTAAACATAAGATGATCGTCACCGAGTCCGTATTCAGTATGGACGGGGACAAAACGGATGTACGCGGCTTATTAAATCTGAAAGAAAAATACGGGGCACTTCTCTATTTGGATGAGGCTCATGCGATCGGACTTTTCGGGAAAGAAGGTGCTGGAGTTTCCTTAGAAGATAATATCTCCGGATCTTCAGAAATAGATTTTAGAATGTCTACATTAGGAAAAGCATTAGGATTAGAAGGTGCTGTTATTTCCACCACTAAGGATGCCAGGAAATATTTACTTCATTCCGCCAGGACATTTGTGTTTTCGACCGGTCCACTTCCTGCAATCGCTCATGCGGGCAGAGTAGCAATCCGTCTAGCAAGACAGATGGATCATGAAAGAAGAATATTAGCAGAAAATTCGGAATTCTTCCGTGATTCTCTTCACCGGATCGGAAGAGATACGGGAAATTCAAATACTCAAATTGTTCCTATACTTTTGGGATCGGAAGAAGAAGCATTAAAACTTTCTTCACGTCTAGATCAAAACGGATTCCAAGCTAAGGCAATACGACCTCCGACGGTAGATATTTCGCGTATCAGAGTTTCTCTCAACTCTAAGATCCAAAGAAAGGACTTGGAAAAATTCGTACAATTGGTTCGGGAGAATTAAGTTTGTCCATTTTTGTAACCGGAACCGGGACCGATATTGGTAAAACATTTTTTTGCTCTCTGATGATGGCCAAGTATGCAGAAGAGCTTGGACTAAAATATCTAAAACCGATCCAAACTGGAGCAGATTCAGATCGTGTAAAGATTATGAATCTCACCGGACTAAACGAATCTTACTTTTTAAAAAATTATTATACATTCGAACTTCCTGCTTCTCCTCATCTCGCTTCCGAAATGGAAAATACTACTGTGGATACCGATGAACTTTCCAGGCATCTATTCAGTATCAAAGATGCTAAAATATTGGTAGAAGGTGCGGGAGGTGTTTATGTTCCTCTCAACCGTTATTATTTTACCGCCGACTTGGTAGAGCAGGCAAAAATTCCATTGGTCTTAGTAGCTTCTACAGAACTTGGAACAATCAATCATACATTATTGTCCATTGATGCACTTCGAAAAAGAGATATCAAGGTTTTAGGAGTGTATTTTATAGGTCCTGAAAATCCTCTTCGTTCAGATAATATCCGGACCATAATAGAAGCAGCTGAAATAGGACTTTTGGGGACATTTCTTCTACCGGAAAGAAAGTTGTCTAGAAAAGAATTCTTAGATAAGGTTGTAAAAGAATTCGATCCGGATAGGATCCTTCCGGACTTACTTTTCCCTTGATCTGGCATCCATACACAATCCAACTAGATTCCGATCCTCCTTTAAAGATAGTTTCTGCAAAGGGAGAATTTTTATATGATGAGAACGGAAAGGAATATATAGACGCAATTTCTTCCTGGTGGGTGAGTATCCACGGCCATAATCATCCCAAACTTGTGGATGCTGTTAAAAAGCAGTTGGATTCTTTGGATCATGTACTTCTCGCAGGTTTTACTCATCCTCCCGCATTGGAGTTGGCTCATGAACTTTTAGAATTCACTGACTGGCATTTTCGTAAAGTTGTCTTTTCCGATAATGGTTCTACTGCATTGGAAATCATGCTAAAGATCGCTTTGCAGTATTTTAGAAACCAAGGCAGAGAAAAGAAAAAAGTATTTATCAACTTTTCCTATTCCTATCACGGGGACACGATAGGAGCGATGAGTGTAGGCGGGGATTCAGTATTCAATAGAGTTTTCCAAAGCCTTTTATTCCAAACCAAAAATTTCCCTTCTCCTGCCTGCCATGATTGCCCTGTTTTCAAATCCCCACATTCATGTGCGGAAGATTGTTTGGATGAACTCGAGGCGTATTTATCCGCTCACTCCGAAGAAGTTGTAGGAGTGGTCATGGAACCTTTGATTGCCGGTGCAGGTGGAATGTTATTCCATAAACCGAGCGTTCTGACTAGACTTAGGGAAATCACAGAACGTTATGATGTGCTTCTTCTTTTGGACGAGGTGTTTACAGGTTTTGGAAGAACCGGGGCCAATTTTGCCTACCAAAAGGCAGGGATCCGTCCGGATATGGTGGCACTTGCAAAAGGACTAACAGCCGGGATTCTGCCTTTGGCAGTGACCCTAGTCAGGGAAGAAATTTACAAAGAGTTTTTATCCTCAGAACCGATGAAAGCATTCTACCATGGGCATACAATGACAGGGTATCCGCCTGGTTGTGCTTCCGCACTCGCTTCATTAAAAATTTATAAAGAAGAAAACAGACTCGCTGATGTAAGACGATTGGAATCATATCTGGAAGAAGGTTGGTCCAAACTAAGAGCTGAATTTCCAGACAAGATCAAAAATACAAGAGTGCTTGGTTCCGTAGGTGTAGGGGAACTTTTTACGGGAAAAGTCCAACCTGGCTATGTGAATCCGTTCGCAAGAGAATTCCGCAGGATCTGCCAAGAGAAAGGAGTTATCCTCAGACCTCTTGGTAACGTGATATATGTCACGCCTCCGTATAATATTTCTAAATCTTCTTTGGATAAAGTTTTTCAAGCAATCCGAGAAGGACTTTCCGCTTACAAAATCCAAGATTGACGAACACCCGTTTTTTAGTCTGAATATAGATTGCCAAGGAAAACACCGGCTCGAAAACTATCAGCAGAATGAAACTTAGTCTAGAAACTCCCCAAGTTACCGAAGAGAAAGTATTTTCAGAGGTGCCAAGCATTATAGATCGGGAGGAAACACATGCCATTCTAAGTGGCCAGATCCCTTTGACTGAAGCTTTGGACAAGGCGTACAAGGCCCGGGAAAAATACTTCGGTAAAACGGTTCGGATCCACGTTCTAGACAATATTAAGAACGGACATTGTCCGGAAGACTGCGGTTACTGCGCCCAAAGAAAGAATGCAGGCTCTGGAGTCCAAGAATACTCCATGAAATCTCCTGAGGAGATTTTCCAGGACGCAGTCCAAGCAAAGGAGAACGGTGCGTACCGTTTCTGTATGGTCACTGCAGGAACAGGGCCGAATTCCTTGGCCACAGAAAAACTGGCATTCACCATTGAGAAGATCAGCAAAGAGTTAGGCCTGAAAGTATGTTTGTCCGCGGGTCTATTGGACAGAGAAAAAGCCGAACGTTTGAAGGCAGCCGGACTAGACAGATACAATCATAATCTCAATACTTCTAAGGCACACTATCCCGAAATCTGTGACACACATACCTACGAACAAAGAGTGGAAACCATTACACATTTGATGAAAGCAGGTGTTGGAATGTGTTCCGGTGTGATCGTTGGAATGGGAGAATCTCTTTGGGATCTAACAGATGTTATCTACGAGATTAAAAATCTAAAAGTGATCTCAATCCCTGTGAATTTTTTCATCCCGGTTGCAGGACATGCGATTAAAAATCCTCAAAGTTTGACCCCTGAATTCTGCCTCAGAACGCTTATTGCGTTTCGTTTAGTGAATCCAGATTCAGAAGTCCGTATTGCGGCAGGAAGAGAAGGGCATCTCAGAGGATTGCAAGGAATGGCTTTATACGCCGCGAATTCCTTGTTTGCAAGCGGGTATTTGAACGTAAAAGGTTCCGATGCAGCCGACACGATTCGAATGATTTTGGACTCAGGTTTTTATCCTGAATTTTCTTCCGGTATGGGAGAAGAAATCGATTGGGAATCCGCTCTCGGAAAAGACCATCCATATGCTCCCGAAAATTTCCCGGAACTTTATAAATATCGGAAATCCTTGAAATAGTTTTTTTGAGTTGAGAACCAAAATCGTATAGCATTTTCAAACCGACTATGGGAAGATTCCCAGGCTCGGTGGTTTTCCAAGATTAATTTCGGAATAGATTGAAACTCTGGTAGGGGTGAAAATCCTGGATATAACGGAGATTGTCGGATGAAATATAAAATAGAGATCAATAAACTAAAAAACGGCTATATTGAAGCCAAATTGATCGATACAGTTTCCAACAACCCAATTGAATTTCGTATTTGTGACACGGAAGAATATCTGCAAGCTCAGATCGCTGATTGGCATAAACGATTTCATATGAAAGAATCCGAGAACTGAGAGTTTTTAAGGGACCCAAATCAAATGAAGGTATTAGGGATTTGTTTTTTTCTTCTTTCCCTAATCACTTGTTCTGTTTTCCAAACCAGGACAATCTACGACTATTATAATCCTGATTTCAAATGTGTGGACAAGATTGGTGTCCGGGACGCCGGCGAATGGGAAAAATACCAGAAATTGTATCTAGAAGCTGTTCAGATCTACAGCAAAGAGAACGAAAAATTAAAAAAAGCGAATATAGTTTTTGTAGGAAATAGCCTGATCGCGGCAATTCCTCCTGATCTGATCCAAACAGATTTTCCGGGTTCCGTGAATCGTGGGATCGCAGGGGATATGACCGAACTTCTTCTGAATCGTTTGGACTCGACAGTATTGAACTTAAAACCTTCTACCATTATCCTGGAGATTGGTGGAAACGATATCCGGGACGGTAAATGCCTGGATTATATAGAAGGTATTCATAGACAGTTGATCCAAAAGATCAGAACCAGCCTGCCAAATACCAGAATCCTGATCCTAGGAATCCCGCCGGTTTTGAGCCGAAATGTGAATTCTGTATCTCCTGTAGTAAATGTTTGGCTTTTACGGATCGCAAATGAGAACCCAAATGTGCAGTTTTTAGATATTTGGTCTGAGTTTAGACAAAAAGAGATCCCTTTTATCAAAGAAGAATTGGCCTTTTCTCATGATGGTAAAAAAGATCCGATCCATATCAATAGAGATGCCTATATCATCTGGCTTCGCAAAATCAAATCTCTCGTTCGATAATCCAAGTGATCTTATTTTTTAGTCCTAAAAACGATTCGGATCCTCAAAGATTATCCGAAGCACTTTCAGATCGATTCAAACAACCTGTTTTTATAGAAAGAAAATCAGAAATTTCCAAAGATTATGTATGTGATGTTTGGAGAATGGATCGTTCACTTTCGAGAGAAGAATTAATCTATCTCAGACAAGAATTACAAAGATTCCGTAAAATAGATCTGATCCAAATCTCCTCCTTTTTAAACAACGGCGCGTTATTCTGTTTCGATATGGATTCCACTTTAATTCGAGAAGAAGTCATAGACGAACTAGCAAGATATGCTGGCGTTTATGAAGAAGTAGCACATGTGACCAAGGAAGCCATGGAAGGAAATCTAAACTTCCAAGAGGCTCTCCAAAAAAGATGCTCTTATCTGAAAGACCTTCCTGTTTCCGTTTTCGACGAATTGTATTTTAAATTACATCCGAACCATGGTGTTCCTGAATTATTCGAGGGATTAAAACAGAAAAACGCGAAAACCGCAGTCTTCAGCGGCGGCTTTACAGATATATTAGAAAGGTTTAAACAAGAATATTCCATAGATGAGATCCGTGCGAATTATCTGGACAGAACGGAAGATAAACTTTTAGGAACTGTATCCGGAATTGTAGTGGATAAAAATATCAAAAGAGATTCTCTTTTAGAGCTACAATCTCGCTTTCAATTGGGAAGAGAAAATATCGTAGCTGTAGGTGATGGTGCAAACGATCAACTAATGTTAGAAGCTTCCGGTATCGGTATAGGATTTCATGCGAAAGAAGGTCTCAAGTCCAATATTTCTAATTGGATAGACTTTGCATCTATGGACGTTCTTCTGTATTTGTTTGAAGATTAAGCGCGGCATGTTGGAATTCCAACATCACGATTTGACATCCCGGCTCGTAACTTTAACCTCTTGAACTAACTCTCTTTTGCCAATCATCTAATAGTTTTAAAGCCTCGATCGGAGTCATAGAATCGATCGGAAGATCCGCGATCTCTTTTTTGAAGTCCTGCCAGAATTGATTCTCTGAATTTGGAGAACTTAAATCCTGGAATAGAGAAGGTTCCCTGGTTTGGATGCGGATTTCCTTCTTCCTGGACTCCATATCTGTAAGAATTTCTGCGGCACGTTTCACTACAGAATCCGGAACTCCTGCTAGCTGAGCAACATAGATACCGAACGATTTTTTAGCCTTACCAGGTTTTACTTTTCTTAAGAAGATTACCTTATCGTCTTTCTCCACTGTTTCCATATGAAGATTCCAAACACCCGGGAGCCTGGAGAGTTCCGTAAGTTCATGGTAGTGGGTGGCAAAAACTGTTTTGGGACGTGGGTGCATCTCCGATAGAGATTCCAAAATCGCCCAAGCAATACTCATTCCATCGTAAGTAGAAGTTCCTCTTCCCACTTCATCAAAAAGTAATAAAGATTGAGAAGTGCAGTTTTTGAGAATATTCGCAGTCTCTTTCATTTCCACGTAGAATGTGGACTCTCCTGCGTTTAGATTGTCTCCTGCTCCGATACGAGTGAACAGTTTGTCCAAGATAGGAAGTTTTGCAGTTTCTGCGGCCACACTTCCTCCTATTTGGAATAAGATTTGGTTGATTGCGATCTGTCTCATGAATGTGGACTTACCGGCCATATTCGGACCTGTTAAGATTGCGATTGAGTTTTCTTTTCCATCCAAACCCACATCGTTGGGAGTGAATTTGGCACCGACCGGGAGACTCGCTTCTACCACAGGATGTCTGGAAGATTTCATTTCTAAAGTGGAATCTTCGCTGAGTTCGGGGCGGATCCAGCCGAATTTTTCCTCGGCCTTTAAGAGTGAAATTTGGAAATCCAAGTCTCCAAATTCTTCGGAGACTAGCAGGAGTTCGGAAGAATATTCCAAAACGGTTTGGACCATTTTTTCAAATTCTGCCTTCTCCACTTTTTGGATGATCTCATCCGCTTCTAAAATAGTTCTTTCTATCTCTTCTAATCGGGCAGTGGTAAATCTTTCGGAGGTAACCAGGGTTTGTTTTTTGAGATATTCTTTAGGAGCCTGCTCTGCTTGTACACGGGAGATCTCTATAAAATAACCGACGATCTTATTGTACTTAATCTTAAGAGTCGAAAGGCCCGTTTTCTTTTTTTCTTCCGTTTCTAATTCTAAGATCCAGTCCGCACCTTTGGAACCTGCTTCCCTGGCTCTATCTAAATTTTTATCAAAGCCGTCTTTTAAAAATTTACCATTTCCTAATATAACGGGCAGTTCGTCCGTATGGATCCTTTCTTCGATATAATCTTTTAATGTATCTAATTTGTCAGGTTTGGAGATCGGATATCCGAAAGGAGAAAGTAATCCGATTAGAGAATCCAATGTTTGAATAGAAGAAAGAACTGTTTTAAAATCTCTAGGATAAGCCTTGTTTCCCCTAAATCTGCCGAGGATTCTTTCTAAATCCCCCAGATCTTTAAGAGCCTGGGTCAAATGGGCAAGAGGGATTTTTTTAATAATATCCTGTTTTTCCCATCTGGATTTTAGAATGGCTGGATCTGTTTCCGGAAATAAGATCCTTTGTTTCAGAACTCTTTTCCCTTTGGCTGTGCTGCAAAAATTCAGAACGGAAAATAGGGTATGACCCTTATCTTCTTTTTCGTTTTCGATCAGTTCCAGATTCAGGATGGTTTCTCGATCCATCTCTAGATAAGAACCTGTTTGTAAGATTCGAGGTTCTCTTAAACTGAGAGTCCCGTCCCTATAATTCTCTCTAATATAATATTCTAATGTTTTGGTAACGGTTTGGAAAGGGTCATTGGAGTTTTCGGCCCCGACTTTGGACGCATCTAAAACGGTTAATTCTCTTTCTCCGAAGTTCTGCCAGGTCCTGATCCGTTCTAAGTCTTGAGAGAATACACAAATCTCGCTTGGTTTGAATTTTACGAACTCCGATTCCAATACATGGGTCCTGGAGATTGGAACTGCAAAATGTAAAACTTCTCCCGTAGAAACGTCTGCCATTCCCACAAAGATTAATGCAGCTTTCGGGACTAATACGCAAAGATAATTGTTTTGGAAACCGGAAAGTAAATGTTCTTCGATGACTGTGCCGGGCGTGATGATTCTCACCACGTCCCTGGTCATTAGTTTTGTATTTCCATCTTCGGGCCTAGATTGTTCACAAACAGCTATCTTCTTTCCAGCTAATAGTAATCTGGAAATATATCCGTCCTTACTATGAAATGGGATCCCGCACATAGGAACCGAGTTTTGTCTTTTGGTAAGTGCAATATCTAAAATTGCAGAGGCAATTTTTGCATCTTCCAGAAACATCTCATAAAAATCTCCCATTCGGAAGAATAGGATAGAATCAGGGAACTTAGCCTTGATCTCTAGATACTGCCTCATCATAGGAGTATCTAGGGCTTCTGTCAGATCCGGAGAATTAGTTTCCGTTGTAAGAGAATTGTTTTGCATTTCTGATAAAATTCCGAATGAGTTCCTGGTCCTTATTTCCGGGAGAAGATTCCACACCGCTTGCTACATCCACTCCATAGGCCTTGGTTTGGGAAAGTGCCTTTGCAACATTCTCAGGAGTTAAACCTCCAGCGAGTAGATAAGGTCGACGAACCTCGGAAACCTGTTCCCAAGGAAAACTTTCTCCAGTTCCTCCGCCAGCATTCGATTTATAACTATCTAATATCAATAAATCGGAATTAAGGAAATGTAAGGAGTCATCGTTTACTTTTCCTCGAACACGATACGAAAGAATTCTAGAATCCCTGGTTTGGTAAAGTGGGGAAGTTTCCCCCGGAGCCAAAGAGTCATCGCTAACGTATTGGACATAGTCGTGGGTTAAATTTTTTAAAAGTGGTTCTATATATTGGGTTGAAGATTTATAAAAAAGGAATACGATTTTCGGACGCAAAAATGATGGAATGGAAGTGTATAAATAGGTGATCAATATCTCCGCTTCTTTGGGAGAGACTAGTCTTGGGCTGGAGGAAACAAAATTGATCCCGATCAGATCGGCTCCTTCTTCTACGCAGACTTTCAGATCGTCTACTTTTCGGATTCCACAGATTTTTACTTTAGGGGTTTGGGACATGGGACTTTTTTTCCGGGATTGTCTTTCAGTTCCGTTTTACGGCTCGAAATATTTCCTCTCTTTTCTATACAAGACCAGGACTTCCCCAAGTCAAGTATGATCGATCATAGATTTTTTCTAGAAGATAAAAGAAGCCTGAGGCTTTTGATCCTGGGAAACAAAGAGGCTGCCGGCGATCCAAACGATCCCAATTTTATCCGGGAAAGGGTGGCCCAAGCATCCGGAGTCACGGGTGCAGAAGTATTTTTCATGAATCAGGAACATGGAACTACGATCCTGGAAGCAAACGGTTCCTCGGGCTCCGATATTCCTACAGGGGATGCATTATTCACTACCGAACCTAAAAAGATACTGGTCGTTAAAACGGCAGACTGTATGCCCATCTTCTTTTGGACGGGAAGGCCGGCTCTCGTAGGCGTAATCCATTCTGGTTGGAAAGGAACTCTCGCAGGAATTACCGAAAAAACTTTGGCCCATGTGCAAAAAAAATACGGAGTAGATCCAGAACTAGTTCATTTCTATTTGGGGCCTTATGCGACCGGCAAACATTACGAAGTCGGGGAAGATGTGGCTTCTCTTTTTCGAAAAGAGGTTCCGAATTCTCTAAAGGCATTGGAAGAGCCTGGAAAGTTTCTTTTAGAGCAAAAAACCTTCTTACTTCATAGAATCAAAAGTCTGGGGATCCAGCCCTTTTTGGAAACTGCAGGGGTTTGCACCATGTCTCCCAATTCTAAATTTTTCAGTCATAGAAGGGGAGATACAGGTAGGAATTTAAATTGTATCTGGTTGGAATAAGATCCTAAAGATCAAAACTTAGGATCAAATTTTGATCGTCTTGCGAACAGTAGCGTTCGCTTTTTCTAGAACCTTTTCTCTTTTGATCGGTTTTACTAGATAGTCCATGATACCGTCATCGGTCAGAGACTTGATGACTGCAGGAGTGTTTTCGTCGGTGATCACGATCACTCTGGGAAGGACTCCCATTTCTTTCATTTCGTGAAAGGCAGCAAAACCGTCTATCACAGGGAGGTGAAGGTCTAATGTAATCAGGTCCACCTTTCGGTTTTCCTTGTACATATTCAGGAGCTCTTTGCCCGATTCGGCAAAACCGACTACTTCGTAACCTTCGGATTCCAGGATCTGAGCCAATTGTTTGGCTTGGAATTTAGAATTTTCCGCAATGATTACCTGATAAGGTCTTCCTGATGGAGCTACTCCGCCTTTCATCCAGTCACCGTCCCCGTTAATTCAAGAAATTTCCAGAAAGTTTCGCACTTTTAGTATTTATATACGTAAAAATATGAAATTTCCGGGCAAGGAATTCAATTCCAGGCTTTATAAAACCTTCTCAATTTCTATTCCGATTTCTTCTGTTCCCAAAATTTCAGCACCTTTCTCGGCGATATCTCTGGTACGTTTTCCAGCGGAAATCACTTTACGGACCGCAGATTCTATCTTTTGAGCTTCTTCTTCCATAGAGAAAGAGTAACGTAAGAGTAGGGCGGCACTCAAAATTTGCGCGATCGGATTTGCAATTCCTTTGCCCGCTATATCAGGAGCCGAGCCGCCGGATGGTTCATATAAACCGAAGCCGGATTCTGAAAGGGAGGCGGAAGGAAGCATCCCAATGGAACCAGTGATGATGGAAGCCTCGTCGGAAAGAATGTCCCCGAACATATTTTCGCAAAGGATCACGTCGAATTGTTTCGGATTTACGATCAGCTGCATCGCCGCATTATCCACGTAAAGATGGGTTAATTGGACGTCGGAAAATTCTTTTTTGTGCAAATCGATTACCACTTCTTTCCAAAAAACGGAAGTGGTTAATACGTTCGCCTTATCGATACTTGTGACCTTATTATTTCTTTTTCTCGCGGCTTCGAATGCAACTCTTGCTGCTCTTTCTATCTCTCTGCGAGAATATCTCATTGTATCGAATGCGAATTCTTCTGCTCCGCTTCCTTCTCTACCTTTTGGCTGACCGAAATAGATCCCAGAGGTTAATTCTCTTAGGATAAGAATGTCCAGACCTTCTCCAATGATTTCCGGTTTAATAGGAGAAGCATTTCTAAGTTCAGGATAGATGATCGCAGGTCGTAAATTTGCAAATAGATCAAAATGTTTACGAAGTGGAAGTAGTGCTCCTCTTTCCGGCTGTTTTTCAGGAGGAAGAGATTCCCATTTAGGACCTCCTACTGATCCGAATAGAATAGCATCCGATTCTTCGCAAAGTTTTAATGTTTCCGGAGGAAGAGGGCCTCCGGTCTTATCGATTGCAATTCCTCCTACAAGCGCTTCTGTAAATTGGAAGTCGGAGGCTTTGGAGCCGAGTGCTTTTTTAAGAACGGATAGGGCCACCTTCATGACCTCGGGGCCGATTCCGTCCCCGGCTAATACGGCTACTTTTTTCATAGAGAATATTGTTTTCCTTTTTATTTCTGTGTTTCTGCTAGGACGGATTCTAAAATATCCAATCCTTCATTTAAATACTGAGTAGAGATCGTAAGAGGAGGCATGATACGAATTACAGTATCTCCGGTTGCATTTACGATCAGTCCTTTTTCTAGACAGAGTTCCGCGACTGGTCTTGATGGAACGGTTAATTCCACACCAATATGAAGACCCTTTCCTCTGATTTCTTTAATGATCTTATTCTTTTGTTTCATCTGGTTCAGACGACTGAATGCGATCTCAGAACAAGAGTTTACGTTTGCTAGAATGTCTCTGGTTTGGATGAGTCTGATTGTCTCGTAAGCGATCGCAGCGCCCAAATGATTTCCACCGTAAGTGGTTCCGTGAGTTCCTTTTGCTAAAACGTTTTGGTATTTTTCTGCGACTACTAAAGCACCGATTGGAAATCCGGAACCTAGTCCTTTTGCGAGAGCCATTACATCCGGGGAAAAACCGTATGTTTCGAATGCGAACATAGTGCCTGTCCTTCCGAATCCGGTTTGGATTTCGTCTAGAATGAGAAGTGCCTCGTTTTCTAAGGTCAATTCTCTAGCTAAGTTTATGTACCCATGAGAAAGTGGAATGATACCACTTTCACCCAAGATCGGTTCTGCAATGAATGCTACCACTCTGCCTGCAAATCTTTCAAAAGCTTCTACAAGTTCTTCTTCGTTGTTTGGAGAAACGAATTCGATTCCATCCAAAAGTTTTCCAAAGCCTGTATGTAATTTTTTCTGTCCTGTCAAACTGATCCCGGAAACAGATCTTCCGTGAAAACTTTTATGAAGAGAAATAATAATAGGATCGTGGATTTGTTTCTGTTCAGCGTATGCTCTTGCCAGTTTGAATGCTGCTTCAATTGCTTCCGTTCCTGAATTGCATATAAACACTTTTCCAGGAAAAGTATTCAAGATGAGAAGTTCCGCTAAACGAGATGCCTCTTCCGAATAGAACCAATTGGAAGTATGCATAAGTTTGTCTATCTGGTTGCGAATTGCCTCAATAATATCCGGATCGCTATGGCCTAAATTTGTAACTGCGACTCCTGCTAAAAAGTCGATGTATTGTTTATTGTTTTGATCGAACAATAATTCGTTCACTCCATACCGGAATGCTACAGGGTAACGATTGAATAAATCTAGAAGATACTTGTCTGTAAGTTCTTTTGTCGTTTGGAATTCGGATGCGGTGTCGTTCATGATAAGCCAGCCAATTGTAAAAATAAGGACTCTGTTTCTTTCAATTCTGCTAATAAACTTTCTGTGAGTTTTGGGATCTCAGTTTTAGTTTTAGGAGAAGTCCTACTCTTGAAAGAAGAATAAATTTTGATCTTAGGTTCCGTCCCAGAGGGACGGATGGTCAGCTTTGCCTGACCTTCTAATTCTAGTTGGATCACATCGGAAGAAGGAAGACCCGAAAACGCGGATTTAGAAGCGCTTCCTTTTGCGATCTTATTCTTAAAATCTAAAAATCCAGTAACCTTTCTTGTTCCGATCGGCTTTCCGATCAGATCATTGTCACGGAGTGATTGTAGGGAATCTTGGATCTTTTTTTTGCCTGCGAGTCCCTCCAAGGTCAAAGACTTTAGACTTTCTTGGTACAATCCATATTTCAGATAAACGTCGTCCATATAGGAAAGTAGGTCTTTTTTTTCGGAAAGGACTTCCATGAGAAGAAGTGCAGAAGACAAACTATCCTTGTCTCTTACAAAATCCACAGGCAAATAACCATAGGACTCTTCTCCTCCGAATAGGAAATACTGGGTTTTACTTTTGTCCAGTTTTCCCATCACTTCTGCGATGAACTTAAAACCTGTTAGAACATTTTTAAGAGCGATCTTGTTCTTCTTTGCTATCTCAGCTTGTAAGTCTGTGGTGACTACAGTTTTTACAAGTACCGGTTTTTTTCCTTTTTTAGGTTTAGAGCCGACCTTCTCCGCTAAGTATGCAGCAAGAATGGAACCGATCTGGTTTCCGTTTAGAAGGGCATATCCACCCTTCGGATTTTTGACTCCGATCCCAAGTCTGTCCGCGTCAGGGTCCGTTGCTATAAATGCATGAGCTCCAATCTTTTCGGAAAGTTTTCTACTCATCTCCAGAGCTTCCGGTTCTTCCGGGTTCGGGAATTTGACCGTTGGAAATTCTCCATCCGGATCTTTTTGTTCCGGAACCAGGGTTACGTTTTTGTATCCGAAGTCTTGTAGTAATATCTTCATATATTTTCCGCCGGTTCCATGAAGTGGAGAATATACTAATTTGGTTTGGGATCTTTCTTTCGGAGTTACCTTTGCGGATACGATTCCGGATTTTTTCAGTGCTTTTAAATAAGAAGAAAAACAATCTTCTCCCGCTTTTTGGACGAGCTTTTTGTATTTCGGGTCCTTGGAAGAAAGAAACGGGATCTCATTCCAATCTTGGACTTTGTCGATGAGTGAAATGATCTTTTTATCATCCGGCGGAGCAAGTTGTTCCCCTTTGGAAAGATAAGCTTTGAACCCATTGTACTCAGGCGGGTTATGAGATGCGGTGAGGACTACACCACCTGTTGCCTTATAATAACGGACTGCATAAGAGAGTAACGGTGTAGGAGCTACTTCGGAAAATAAGATGACCTTGATCCCGAAAGATGCAGCCACTCCTGCGGTGACCTCTGCAAATTCTCTGGACCTTCTTCTGGAATCGTAAGCGATTACTAAAATCGGTTTTTTGGATTTTTGGACCAGATATCTAGAAAAGCCTAGGGCTGCTTTTCCCACGGTGAACTCGTTCATTCTACCGATCCCGTTTCCGATCCTTCCCCTCATTCCTCCGGTACCGAATTCTAAAGGTACGGTAAAAGCTTCGACCTCTAGGCCGTTTGTTTCTCCCTTTTTGTATCTATCCAGGACGCCTTTTGCTTCTTTCTGTACCTGGGGAGAAAAGGGGGCTTTGGTCCAGGATTCTATGTGGGATTCTGTGCTCATATATTTCTCTAGTTCACCCTATACTTGGAATAAAAAATCTAGTTCTTCCTGGTTCAAGACGTTTTTTCGCCGATTCTATAAGTATGGAATCTAATGAAATTTCCCGAGAACAACATAGGGAACTGGACTCACTTAGAGCGGTATTAAGGAATATTTCCTTTCTTCTGTTTTTACTTTCCGGAATTCTAACATTCGGAGCCTTTTTGAAAGAGGCTCCCGGAAAGATTGTAATCCAAGCCGTATCTGCGGTTTTATTTTTTATCTTGGGGATTTTGGGTTACGGGGCTTCTCTTTCTTTCCGTAAATCCTTGGTCTTGGAGGAGAAGGACCCGGAGCAGATCTTATTTGCTCTCAAAGACCTGAGATTTTTCTTAAGCGGACTTGGCTGGATATTACTCGGTCTATTTTTACTTTCGTTTTTTGGAGCTTTTGCATTGCTTCTTTCCTGAATCAGGAAACCATGATCCGGACGTGAATTTAAGAGAATTTTTCATAGAAGATCGTCTGGAAAAATTTAGGACGGAAGCTCCTTGCAATTTGGGGGAAAGCGGGATCAGAAACCTGGATCTGGACGCGCTTGCTGAATATCTAGATTTAGATCTAAGAGAATTGGGAAAACTCTCTTTGGCGGACTCTCCTAACTCAGGCAGAAAAGATCTAAGAGAAGAAATTTCAAAACTGTATCATAATGTTTCTCCCGATCAGGTACTGGTAACAACCGGAACGGGAGAAGCACTCTTCATTGCATTTCATCTATTTTTGCAAAACGGCGATCTAACTTCTTTGTTTTGGCCTGCATTCCAGGCATTGTACGAAGTTCCAAGATCACTCGGCGCAAATCTCCAAAAAGTGAACCTTCTTCCCAGATTAGAAAATGAGGAATTGGGATTTGGAAAAGAAAATCTAAACAAACTATTTCAAAATTCTCCCAAACTTATTGTATTCAATCATCCCCATAATCCAACCGGTATCATCGCGGAAGAAGAAGATAAAAAAGAAGTCCAAAGACTATCTGCAAATTTTCCGAATTGGATCTTATTCGATGAACATTATAGATTTCTTTCGGAAGAAGAAGACCTGGGTTGGAGCGGTTTTGGTATTTGTGAAAATTCAATCTCTACAGGTTCGATCACAAAATGTTTTGGTGTGATGGGACTTAGGATTGGTTGGTTGATTGGTCCTAGAGACTGGATCCAGAAGGCAAGGTCCATGAAGGATTATCTAACTCATACAGTTTCTCCCATTTCTGAGTTTTTGACATTAAAACTTCTGCAGAACCGTAAAACACTCCAGAGTAAGATCCAGGAAACTCTCAAGCGAAATATAAGAACCTTCGCCCATGCAGCACGAGAAAATAAACTCCCTGGCATCATAAGTTTTAAAGAACCAAGAGGTGGAGTTGTAGGTTTTGCAAAATTGCAGCCGAGTTTGGAATCTAGGAAATTTGCAGACCTTCTGTATGAAAAAGCGGGAGTGTTCGTTTTGCCTTCCGCTGATTTTGAAACAGAAGGTTATATCCGACTTGGATTTGGGGAAACAGAAGAAAGATTTCGCCTAGGCCTTGCACGTTGGAGTAATTTAGGATCGGATGAGATCGCTCTTTTGAACAAATAGGCGATCTGCCTATCTCTTGCAAATGACTCCGACTCCAGAGTAAAATAGGATTTTCCTAAAAACACATGAGGACTTTCTAATATACTTTCGAATTGTGAATTTTCTCCGGCAGGTTTCCAGGTCCATTCTAAACCTCTGATCCCAATTTTTAAGATTTCTCCTTGGATTTTCCAATAAGTCTCACCTGTCCGGAAAGGTAATCCTTGTCGGAGTCTAGGATCTTCTTCTTTTAAAAGTTCTGGAGAAATCCAAACTCCGAGCGGGAATAATAAAGGTCTTTCCGGATCGATTTCCTCTTCTTTTGTGTGACCATAGACCCAGACTTCGGTTCTATACACTCTGTTGGGACTTGGGTACGTATCTTCGTAAAAATTTCCCAATTGATGAGACAATACCCTCATGGATTGGATCCGGACCTTCCACTTTCCAGGCTCTCCCACTGGAAGAACGGATTCCGGCAAACAATCTTGGAACAGATCGGAAGGAACAGAGGTCTCCCAAATTACGAATGGAGAAAGTGTAAGAGTGCTTGTTTGGGGAAACCAAACTTCCCAAAAATATGGTTTGTTCCGAAGGTGGAATGTTTCTTTTTTACGGGCCTTCTTCTTTGGTTCTTCTTGGAATAAATTTTCTCCAGGATGGAATGCTCTGAAAGACGGTTCTGATTCTTGGAGTTTGGATTTCCAAGGAAGAAAAAAGAGTAAGGACCAAAGGGAAACTTTATGTTTTCGACTACGATAGAATTTTCTTTTTGCATTCGGAAAAACTTCTTCTCTTTCGGTTTCCGTGAAGGAGAAGGGCGGAAGGTTTTGCGACCAGTCTTCGGTCGTTGCGGATTCTTTTCCGTTAAAATTGCGTAAAAACCTGGAATGGGACTCGGCAGTAACGTAAGGATCCAGTCTTTTTTGGAGTCTGATCTTTCCCGCTTCCCATTTAATGGAAAGGTGGAAAAAGGAGGACCGAAACCTGGAGAAAATTTTTTCTTTTAAACTTCTGAGTCCAATCATTCTTGGAGATAGGTTAATAGACAGAGTTGGGAAAGGCAAGCCTAACTTCCCCTAAAAAAAGGAAAGAAATATGGGAAGAACGTCCTTAGAACATGATGAGTTTTTAAAATCCATAGATGCGTTTCATCTAAGGGTCCTTGCAGAGATTGATTATCCTCAATCCCTTTTTAGAGAAGGAAAGATCCAGGATACGATCTGCTTATTCGGATCTGCTAGGATCTTAAGTCCGGAAGAATGTAGAGAGAAAGAGGCAAAAAATCTCTCCGAATCAGAAAAGAAATTATTCCTAAAACAAAAAGAGATGTCCGTTTATTATGAGGCTGCCAGAAAAACCGCGAGTCTTATCACTTCTTGGGGAAAAGAAATTTCTAAAGATGCCAGAAGAATGGCGGTCTGCACAGGCGGTGGACCTGGTATTATGGAAGCCGCAAACCGTGGAGCCAAAGAAGCGGGAGGCCCAAGCCTCGGTCTGAATATCAGACTTCCTTTCGAACAATTCGTGAATCCGTATGTTGATCCGGAGATCAGTGTCGAATTTCATTATTTTTTCATGAGAAAACTTTGGTTCCTAAGACTCTCTATGGGAGTAGTGGCCTTTCCCGGGGGATTTGGAACTGTAGATGAATTATTCGAGACCTTGACCCTAATCCAAACAGGCCGCAATAATAGGAAGATTCCTGTGATCTTATACGGGACCAAGTTCTGGAATGAAATATTCAATTTAGAAAATATGAAAGAATATGGACTGATCGATCCTCAGGACCTGGACCTGATTACTTACTGTGATAGTCCAGAAGACGTCCTAGAAACATTAAAGAAGAAGGTCCCATTGGATGCAGATTGAACCTAAAACTGGGAGAAATTCTAGGATTTTTCCTAAATCTTTTTGGATTCCTTGACATAAGCATATCTAAGAAAATTATGGTCGCAGTATGGCCAGAAAATGTGTTGTGACAGGGAAAGGAACGATATCCGGAAACAATGTTTCCCACTCTCACCTTAAAACCCGTAGAACCTGGAAAATCAATCTGATCAAAAAACGTATCTTCTTAGAAGATGAGAATCGTTGGGTAACCGTTCGTATCTCTACCCGCGCTTTAAGAACCCTGAAAAAGAAAGGGATCAAGGCTGCGATCAAAGATAACGGCGAATCACTAAAAGCACTTGCTCCCAAAAAGTACGTCGGAATCCAAAAAAAGGCGATCTAGTCCTTCTTTTTCCGCTACCCCTGAATATGTTTCTCGAATTTACTTCCTACTCAGGAAGGAATTCGGGGACGTAAATTCTCCTCTCCAATATTCCAAAGACTACGAATTTGCGATCTCGGTAATTCTTTCCGCTCAGTGTACTGACGAAAGAGTAAACCAGGTTACTCCTATTCTTTTTGCAGAACTTCCTACATTGGAATCTATTGCTTCTGCTCCTTTAAAGAAGATAGAAAAGTTAATTTATTCTACAGGTTTTTATAAGAATAAGGCAAAGTCGGTTTCCGGTTTTGCGAACCTTCTTCTGAATGAATACGATGGTAAATTGCCAAAGAGTATCAAGGAACTGATCAAACTTCCAGGTATAGGAAGAAAAACTGCAAACGTCGTATTAAATGAGATCCATCATATTTCCGAAGGATTCGTGGTAGACACTCATGTTAAAAGAATTTCTAAAAAGTTAGGTCTTACCAAACAAACAGATCCGGTAAAAGTGGAGAAGGACCTAATGCAAAATATTCAGCCTGAATACTGGATGGATCTGTCTTTGTATTTTATATTTTTAGGAAGAAAATACTGTAAGGCGCATAAGACATTCTGTGAGACTTGTATTCTCAGAAAAGAATGTCCTTCTTCCACTTCACCCAAAGATTAGAGAGGCCAAAATGAGTGTAGAAGTCTTTTTAGATGAAAAAATCCAAGGAATGGAATTAAGCACACAACATATAGTCATGTCCAGGGACTTAAACCAACACGGTTTCCTCTTTGGAGGACAGATGCTTGCTTGGATCGACGAAGGTTGTGCGATGTATGTCATCGAAAAAATAGGATATTCTAATCTTGTTACAGTAACAATGGATAACGTGATCTTTAGAAGCCCAGGATTACTCGGTGAGATCATTCAGATTTTTTCTAAAATAGAAAAAGTAGGAAAAAGTTCCATCACCATCCGAAGTGCTGCCATTGCCAAAAATCAGATGAAAAAAGAAATAAGAGAGATCATAGATTGTAGAGTAACCTATGTTTGTTTGGATGATTCCGGAAAACCATTCCCTTATTTTAGCCAATTCGATCCGGAAGAATTCCTAAAAAGATAAAATGGCCGCTTTATTTCCGGTCTCTCCCGAAAAAGCAAACCTTCTTCTTTCCAGAATGAAAAAGCTGGGAGTCCAAGAATCAGATTTAGAAGAGACTTTTGTAAGAAGTGGAGGTAAGGGCGGGCAGAACGTAAATAAGGTTTCGACTGCCGTCCGATTACTTTATAAAAAAACAGGCCTCGAAATTAAATGTTCCATCCATCGCACCCAAGGATTAAACAGATATAAGGCGAGAATCCTTCTATGTGAAAAATTAGAGGCGGAAATTTTAGAAGCTTCTAAGATAGAAGATCCTAAACTTACAAAGATTAGAAAGGCCAAAGCGGATAAGGCTAGAAAAGCCAAAAGAAAGGCCATTTCCAAAACTTTGGCAGGTCTAAAAAGAAAAATCTCTCCTGTAGATTGGAGCGAAGAATAGTCCACCATGCCAGATATTATCAATCATACTCTGATTGTAGAAAAACTCAAAAACCTGACTGGTTCTCCAGGATGTTATCTCTGGAAGAATTCAGAAGGTGAGGTGATCTATGTAGGCAAGGCTAAAAATTTAGATAAAAGGATCCGCAATTATTTAAAAGATAAACAGACTGATTTAAAGACTAGATACTTACAGAGAGAAATTTTTGATCTAGATTGGTTTGCAACTTCCACAGAGAAAGAAGCTTTAATTTTAGAAGCTACACTGATCAAAAAACATAATCCCAGATATAATGTACGTTTAAAGGACGATAAAAAATATCCATATATCTGTGTTTCACTTTCTGAACCTTATCCAATGGTGTTTATCACTCGTAAAATAAAAGATAACGGTGATAGATACTTCGGCCCTTTTACCGACGTGAGGACCACTCGTGAAATTTTAGATGTTATCTTACGAATTTTCCCGATCCGAAAAGTTCGCCAAAAACTTCCACTTCCTAAGCCAAAACGTCCTTGTTTAAATTTCCAAATGGGAAGATGTTTGGGCCCTTGCCAAGGAACCGTTCCGGAAGACGAATATGCAGTCATTGTAAATCAGATCATCCAATTTTTAGAAGGTAAAAAAGAGATACTAGCAAACGAACTCACCAAACGTATGGACGAATATTCAGGAAAACTGGAATTCGAGATTGCAGCTCGTTACAGAGATATGTTGGGAAGACTTCAGATATTCCGACAAAAACAAACTGTAGTGAGCATGGACGGAGGGGACGAGGATGTGATTGCATTCGCCCGTAAAGAGGACGAGGGACAAGTAGTTCTTATGGAAGTTCGGGGTGGACTTCTGGATAATAAAAAATCTTTTCCTTTGCAAGGTGTGCAGAATTCGACTGAAGAGGAAATATTGTCCTCCTTCTTCCGAGATTATTATATGGGAGCCGGAATGATTCCCGCAAGTATCGTAGTTCCTATCGGTTTAAAGGAAGAAGGTGAAACCGTGTTGGACTTCCTACAAGAGAAAACCGGATTTAGACCTAAATTAAGATTTCCTAAAGCAGGAGATAAAAAGTCCCTCTTAAAGATCGCAGAAAAAAACGCTGAACTTGGGCTGACGGAGAGACTTCTTGCTACACATTACAAGGACCAAACTGTCGCTCTAAAAGAAATACAAGATATGTTCCAATTGAAGGAACCTCCTCATATTATAGAATGTTATGATATTTCCCATTTCCAAGGATCATTTCCTGTTGCGAGCGGTGTGATGTTTGTGGAAGGAAAACCGTTCAAACAAGGTTACAGAAAGTATAATATCCGAGGTCATGAAGGGATCAATGATCCAGGGATGATGCATGAGGTAATTTCCAGAAGATTACAAAGGATCATCAATGAAGATGGTGTAATGCCTGATCTGATCGTAATTGATGGAGGTCCTACACAGCTTGGAAAAGCCTGTGAGGCAGCAGTGGAGGCAGGTGCCGCAAATCTTCCTATGGTAGGGCTTGCTAAAAAAAGGGAAGAGATCTATTTTCCCGGGGAAAGTTCTCCTTATAGTTTTGATATGAATTCACCTGGGATGAGATTACTTCGCCATCTTAGAGACGAAGCCCACAGATTCGGAGTGGAACATCATCGTTCCAGAAGAAATAGAGAAGCTCTGACCGGTCTGATTCGAGAAGTTCCTGATATAGGTTTAAAAAGGAGTAAACTATTACTACAATCATTCTCCGGACAAAAAAAGATAGAAGAAGCAAATATTGCAGAACTGATGAAGGTACCAGGAATTGGAGAAGCTTTAGCGGAAAAGATTTATAATTATTTCCATACTTCTGCAAGTCCCGACGGAACAACTATTCCAGAAAATTCTCCAACGAATTCTTAAAAATCGCAATTAAGAAATTTTCCCCCAGACAAGTAGCTCTGGAGGAAAAAATGCGAACAATACTATTCACCATTGCGCCTATTATCTTTTTCAGTTCTGTTTCTTGTAAGCAAGACTCCGGTTCCGAATTGCTTTGGCAAAAAAATGAAAAATCTGTCCAATTCCAATACGATCCATTTTACACGGGAGAACCAAAACTTCTTTCCGATCTGATCCATGAAAACGGACAACCCTGCTTAATCTCAGGAGAAGATCCCGGTTTTAAGATCCAGATCTGCATTCAGGAAGAAGGAATTTCAGAATTTGCAAAAATTCTTTTCGCTTGGAAAGAAGGTATACTGGTTTCTGAATTTAGCTCTGTTCTTTCGGATGATTCAGAATACAAACTAGGAACCTATCCTTTTTCTGGGATAAAGAAGAAATTAGAAGGTTCCAAATTTGCGCTCGTTGGGGACAGAAAGTTTAAGTCTTTAAGCTCCAGCGCAGTTACTTGGGATAGAGAACAATTCAATCTCAAAAATCATTTTAGAACTTTTAGTATATTCTTTCTTTCTAATGGAAAATTCGTTTTGGTTCTTTCCCCTATGGAAGAAGGAGAAGTTTATCTTGGACTCACCTTTGAAGCGCCTGGCCTTGAAAAGGAAATCCAAGATTCGATTATATCTAAAAACCAGGTTGGATTGGAAACCTGCGACTCTTCTCTGCCTACCATCACTGAAATTTTCGGCGAAACAAACACTAGTATTGGAAGATGGATTGAGATTTATAATCCAAATACAATGCCGATCTGCGAAGAAGGTCTGGAATTAATTTTACTCGGAAGCAAGGTTTCCATTCCAAAAACAACAGGTTTTCTTTCTCCCTATGAAGCTCGAGTTTATGCGGAAGATTCTGCCTCTTTTGAAAGGATCTCTTTAATGGGAATCAAATGGGGAGATCTGAAGAAGGTAGGTAAAATTGATATAACTCGGGGAGATCGAGCCTTCGAGTTTTCTCTTCCTGGGACAGGTTATCTGTTTGGAGAAACATACTATTCTTGGAAGGGGAATTCTTTTTCCAATTGTGAATCTAATCTTAAGTTTTGTATGGATCCTGGAAGGAATCAAATCGCTGGTTCTAAGAATGAGTTCAGCTGTGATCCAGGAGATTTTGAATTAGAAGAATTGAATCCGAATGGGTTATTGCATAAGAGTATTTTACGAGAGGACTGGAAATACTTAGATCTGATCTATAGAGGTCAGAAAATTTGTGATCCTTCTTCTTTGAAGATCAACTGGGGTAAAAATCTTTTTCCAATCCGGATCTCTAAGAAAATTTCGGAAGGGGAAATACTCAGTATCGGAAATCTTCCATTTCTATTAGGAAGTCCCTCTTATTCACTTTCGATTTTTAAATCCGTTACTACAAACGATATCGTTTCCTTATCCGATTCGAACGGAAAAGAAAAACTCCTTTGGGATGGGATCTTTAGGACCTCAAAGGGAATTCCAACTCGTCTTGTACTCCAAAAAACGAATGGAGAAACCGTAAGCGTTTGTTTTGAGAATGGACGGTCCTTTCTTCATTCTTATGTAAATGCGAAATTGTCTTCTGATTTTACACAGTCGGCATTGGATTTTGAAAATCCTCGAACTTCTGTAGGTAGAAAATTTTGTTCGAAGAAAGATGTAACAGCAGCAAATATTAAGTTTTCAGAAATCTCTTGGATGGGTTCCTACCACGGATCAGATCCGATTTCAAAAGATAGATTTTTGGAGTTTACATCTGGTTCTGAAAACTCTCCCGATTCAGCTTATTTAGAGATCGTCCAAGGCAACGGAACAGCAACCTCGATTTTACTTCCTTTAGAGAAAGAGGGCCTAAGTTTACTTTCCTCCGGAAAGTCGATTTGTTTTCCTAAGACGGAGTTTTGGAAGGATACCGCCTTCAGTTTACCTTCTTCTGGATCGAATACTCTTAAAGTTTATGATCCGTACACGGGAGAACTTTGGGATGAGGTTACTTATAGCTCTTCCGGTCCAGGTATCAATGATACCAGAAATAAGATTCGAAAATCTGCATATTCCAAATTGGAATCAGGAGCACGAGTTTGGTCAGCAAGCCAATATATAGGAAAACCTTATCGTGATCCTGATTGTTCTCTGACAGATGCTAATCCAGGAACTTTGGAATAAGAAGGTGACTCATGAAAAACATCTTCTTCTTATTTCTATTTTTATCAGCCCAAATCTTATCTTCGGAAGAAGTTAAAGATCCTGCTTTGGAGATTTATTTCCAATGGATCCTGTTTAGGACCCAAGGAAGGGTTTCCAATGAAAAAGAAAGTTCAAGAATTTCTGCGTTGTCTTCGCCAGTGATACTTGGATTTAAATTCGAGAAGTATAATGAAAAATTTAAAACCAATCTTGAATGGACACTTATTAGCACTCCTAATTCTGGAGTAATATTTTTACCCGGAAAAAACTCTTATTTTGGAGTGTTATACAAAGGGTTTTTATGGGGAGCCGGAAGAAAGTCCGATTCGGAGGAATTTCCGGCCTGGTCTTCTTGGAAAGACGGAGTAGAAGGTCTGTTTGTAGAAACTGATTTGGATAGGATCAAGATCAGATTCGACGTATTGGATCTATATAGAGGATTTCCTTTAATAGAAAACCAATGGTTGAAACTGCAAGGGAGAGACTCATTCCTTCCAAAACATGCAAGGGACGAACTGCTTACGGATAAAGAATACTCGCCGACTTCTCAATCCAGATATAGGGCTGGCATTAGTCTGACTGGAAATAAAGAAGATCGTTTTGTATATCGATTTAGAGCCCGTTATCTGTCATTGGGAGACTGGGGAAGGTTCGGTTCCGATACAAAGGAATCCAAGTCTGAATCGGTAGAAGGAGATCGAGATTATTTAGTAGAATGGAGACTTGGCCTTGGATTTTTATGGAAAAACTTTTATATCTCCGGAGATTTCTTTCTTTCGAGAGGGATCGATAAAACCGGATACCATCCGGCTCGTTCTGAAAGATCTATACCGATCAGTGGAGAAGCCCTTCGATTTGATTTAGGTTTTTATAATTCTTACGTAAAAATTTCCTTTTTTGGTTTTTTACCGGATAGAGAAAAAAGATCCCCTCAAGGTGATATTTTAGAAATGGGTTTTGTAGGAATGGGAGCTTCTCCCATTTCGAATCCGATCTTACAACAAGTTTGGGGATTTTATCCTTCTGCTTGGATAACAGACCAAGGCTTAGAAAGGGAAGAGACTAATTTCCCAGGCAAAAGACCTGCAAATTTATTCGGTTGGAAAGCAGAAGGAAAGTTCTTAGGAATTTCTCCGGGTATTCATTTCACCTATATCGGTTTTTTAAAAGAAGAGAATTCTTCCTCTGGTCTTTGGGCAATTTCCAGAAATATGCAAAACAAATTTTTGAGGGAGGCGGGAGTAAGTATTGCCTGGTCTCCTTTAGAGGATGGATCCGCGAAGATTGAATTAGATTTAGGAGGTTTTGAATCGGATGAGGTAACGGGACTTAGGCAATGGTACATGCTTTTTCGTATTGGAGGAGTTTGGAAATGAATAAGTTGATCCTAATCTTGTTTGTAATTCTTTGTCTATTCGCCTGCGAAAGAACAGATGAAGACGTTTCTCTTTTCTGGGAGGAAAGTTTATATCCTAAGGTTTTCTTTTCCTATCCGGGCAGATTTGTTCCAATTGGCAAAAAGAGAATGGTTCGAGATGAGGTCTTACGGGTGATTCGAGAAACCAAAGAATTTATCTACATGCATATCTATTCCTTCGATGATCCGGAAATTGAAGCGGAACTCGTCCAAGCGAATAAAAGAGGAGTTCATTTGGAACTCATGGGTGAATGGGGGAAAACGTATCCAAGTTCTATTTTACCTTTTCTAAAATATTGGAAAGGAACGGGCTTGCAACATACTAAGGTTTTGGTTTCGGACAGATCTTTAGTGTTTCTCGGAACGGGAAATTTTACCCATTACGGTTTGGAACAGGATCATAATGCGTATTTGGAATTCAAATTGGACCAAAAAGAATGGGAAAACTTTTCTTCATTTTTAAAGGAAGAATATCCTTTTCCTGTTTTGAAAATCGGCGGATTAGAATTTTGGAATTCTCCCTTGGAGGGAAATTTAATCCAAAACCGACTATTAGATTCTGTTTTCTCTTCCGATTATTCTATACACTATCTAATCTTCGATCATTATGATCCAATTTTAAGTTCAGGATTTACTCGGGCTAATCATGGATCCATTCGTGGAATTTATAATCGTCCTGTTGATCCGGAAGGTGATATTCTCTCCAGTATTTCGGGGATTGAAATTTTCGAGGATGGAAATGAGGATATTTTAGATGACCCGACGATTGGTAAAGGTGGACTTCTACATCATAAAACTATGATCTTGGACGATCTGGAAGTTTTAACTGGATCTTATAATTATTCTCTGAGCGCAAGGGATTCCAACCGAGAAATCCTGATACGAATACAAGATGCAAGAATTGCTAAAAAATTTCAGGAAGAATGGGATAATATTCGAAATAAATCAAAATCTGTTGATGTTTCTATATCAGAATTGCAGGTAAGTAATACTTATAATTTCGAGCCTGGTAATGATTTGATATGTAGATCCGAAACAAAACCCGAGGATTCGTTTTTGGATATAGGATTTGTCTGGTTTCGTTGGATTAATCTGTATAGATGGAAGGAAGAATCTTGTAAATCAGTAACAGATTATGAATCCATCAGTTCTCGTCATTTTGGAGGTAAAAGTGAATTTCCAAAAGACCAAACGGAAGAATTAGGAATAAGAAATTTTACAAGGTTTGGAAAGATCAAATTTTCAATATCAAAATCAGATTTGATGAACGAATTTCATTCCTCGATTTTAAAACCTTCTCTTTTTTTGAGACCATTCCAATTTTTAGCGGCAGAAGGCGCTTGGGTATTTTCAGAAAATTCCGAATTAGCAAACCTTCTTCTTTTTGATAATTTTCCAAAACAAGTTTGGATCTTAGAAAGAGGTAAACTTCTTAAAAAACTAGGAGTTTCAATCGAAGATAATATATTCTATCTTTCGGAAAGTATAAGTTCCAATTCGGGTGTGGTTCTAGTTGAATATGAAAACTTCGGGTTGTATTTCTGCTATAAGTCCATCAATTATAATCTAAATTGGCCAGAGCAAATACTATTTTCTGTCTATAATTTTAGACAAAATTTAGAGTTTCCGAGCCATTCTTCTAAATCTGATCTGGAATTTTTTGCAGAACAAGGCCTTCCAAACCAAAGAAGGAAAAATTTATGCGTTATTTCTCTTTGATAGTAAGATCTCTCCCTTTATGAAAAGACCTAATAGGATCCAGAACAAGATGACCACTTCGTCATCCTGGAAATAACATTGGAATAAACCTGAAACAAAAAATCCGATAAGTCCGTAAAAGAATAAAATGATCTGAAAGTCTTGTTTGGATTGGAATAGATATGCTAAGAAAATTGCTCCCAATCCCAAGTAGATCAATACTGCGGGGAGTCCGAATACCGATCCTAGATGAAAATAATCGTTATGGGCATGTCCTCTTTGTGTAACTTCGTAAAAATAGGAGAGTTCTGGATATTCTTCAGAATGAACAATTCTTACTTTTTCGATCTCTTTATTATAATTTCCGGGACCTACTCCTATGATAGGATGTTCTTGAATCAATGGAAAGCTGGAATCCCAGATGAAAGTTCTGCCTGAGTCGGTATGTTTTTCTTTTCCGAACAGAGGACCTATTACTTTTTTACCCGCGGGACTGAATGCCAATACAAGTCCGATCAAAAACAAAAGTCCTAAAAATAAAGAGGCTCCCTTGATCAAAAAGGATTTTGAAAATTCTTTTCGGATAAAGAACAAATGGATTCCTGCAAAAAAGATACTCACTCCGGCTCCGATCATACTAGATCTGGCTTGATTCAATAAGAATACTAAACAATATAAAAAGAGCAAAAGCCCTGCTATCAGGATCTTCTTCTTATTTCCTTGGATGAGTGTACGCAAAAAACCGAATACAGCAAAAGCGGAGAAAAATTGTAATAGTCCTCCGAAGGTCAAATGAGTGTTCATCAAACCTATAGAGATATAAAGAGGAATAGAAGAAATCGAACCTAATGGATGAGTGAATCTATAATTGCTGGAAGTTTTGTATAAATCACTGATAAGCCTAGAAAGGCGAACTGAGGAAAAACCTCCGATAACTCCGGTAAATACCAGAATCAAAAAGAGCCAGAAGAGTGCGCGATAAACCTTGGGCAAATCTTCCTTTGTAGTAAATCCTACAGAGAGTAATCCGAAAAATAAAAAGAAGTCTTTTAGCTCTCCATTCCAAGCCGCTTTCGAATATCCTGTGTCGGAATTGTCCAAAACAAGATGGATTAGAAATACAATCCCATACCAAAGAAAAAGAGAAATGGAAATTTTAGAAACTGGATGATTTGGTAGGATCTCCTTCCACTTTCCCGATCTTATTTGATCCGATAGTCCGAAAAAAAAGGAAAGTACCAGAAATCCCTGGCTAAGGCTAACCGAAATTCCAATGGAAGGAAGGGTTGCGAGTAAACAGAATAGATGTGCTTTTTTCAAAAACTCGTTCATCTGGTTTCTGGAAATAATCTCACCGATCTATTCTTTGTAAATTCGATTATTTTTCACATAGATTTATGGAATGGAGTAGCAAAATCCATATTATAAAGGAGATTGGTTCCGCATTAGGAACCTAAATGAAGATTCTTTATTTTTCGGACACCTTTTTACCCAAAATAGACGGGGTCGCTATTTCGATGAGAAATTTTGCGGAAGCCCTTGCCGAAAGAGGACATGAATTTTTGATTTGTTGTCCACGTTATGGAGAAGGTGATTTCGACAGAATGGGAGACCATATCCGACTGGAAAGATTCAGAAGCGGATATCTGCCTAGTTACCCTGATATCAAAGTGGTTTTACCTTCTCCTTCTAAGATCAAAAGGGCAATCAAGGAATTTCAACCGGATCTAGTGCATATTCACACTCCTGGACTCATGGGAGTTTATGGGATCAATGCTACCGAAAAATACGGGATCCCAAGTATAGGGACTTATCATACTTTGATGTCCGAGCAGGACATGTATCTTTCTTTTTATAGGCTTCTCAAACTGGATAAACTTTTCATGAGAATTGGAAAGTTGAATAAGAAGATCAAAATAAAGGATTTGGTGAAGTTCGAAAAATTCGACAAGTTCAATATCCGCAAAAAGATCATTCTAAAAATTACCAATAATTTATACGATCGTTGTGATCTGATCATTTCTCCTTCTCATCTGATTAAAAAACAATTGGAGGAGTTTGGATTAAAGAAACCGGTTGCTGTTATCTCTAACGGATTGGATCTTTCTCAATTTAAAGGAAGTCCTAAAACCCTTTCAGGAAGCCCTAAACTTCTGCATGTAGGAAGGATTTCCTACGAGAAAAATTGTGATGTAATTATAAACTCTTTCAAATTGATCAATGAAAAGATCCCGTCGGCTACTCTTACAATTATAGGGGATGGACCTGCTTTGGCTTCTCTTAAGGTGCAGGCCCAAAAACTCGGAATCGATCATGCGATTACTTTTACTGGTTTTATAGATAGAGCGGAACTTCCTAAACATTATCCGAATTATGACCTTTTCCTGACCGCTTCTACCATGGAAACTCAAGGACTTGTGATCCTGGAATCCGTGGCTTGCGGTCTTCCTGCAGTGGGTGTGGATTCATTTGCAATCCCGGAACTAGTGCATGATGGTGTGAATGGATTTATAGCAAAACCATTCGATGTAAGAGATATCGCAGACAAAACGGTTAAAATTCTAGAAGATCCTGCGATGTATGAATCTTTCTCCAAAGAATCCCTAAAAATATCCCAGAACCATGAAATGAAGGCCTGTGTGGATAGAATGGAAGAAGTTTATAGATCAGTTGCAGATCAAAAGAATAAGAAGAAAAAAAGATCTATACTCAATACGATCTTTTCTCTAGATCCATTCGGCATTTTAGGCTGATCAAAAAAGTGTATTGATATTCTTGATGACGTTGATCCGTTTGATCACGTCTTCCGGAGTAATTCTTTCCATACAGGCAAAGTCTTTTCGATAACAGGTCGTATTTCCGTAAATACTGCATGGCCTGCAAGGTAGATCTTCTATCTGTAAAACCCCAGTGTCTTCCTGTCCAAAAGGTGCAAATCCTGAAAGTGGGTGAGTGGTCCCGAATAGAGCGATGACAGGGCGTTTGAGAAGTGCGGCGATATGGATATTGGAAGAATCCATTCCGATGATCACATCCATTCTTTCCATGATCCCCAATTCACCTCTTATTCCCAGTTTGCCTCCGGAAACGATTGTCATGGATTGGTCTCCATTTCTCCATTCTTCCATTTGAGCGGCTTCTTGGGAGGAACCGAATAAGAATATTCTAATATTCGGAAATTCCTCTTTTAGTAGCTTGAGTAGTTCTATACTTTTTTCCAAAGGCCACTCTTTCAATTTATGGCCGGCAAAAGGTGCGTATCCTACCCAGAGGCCTTCTTTTTTATCTATCTTTCTAGCAAGAAGAAAGTCTTTGGCGTAAATTTTGGATTCGGGATCCACATTGATCCAAGGCCCTTTGCGTACTGTCGCAGGAAATCCCGCTTTTTCGAAAACTTTTAGATATCTGTCGACTGTGTGGGGAAGTTTACGCAATATCTTACGGGTCTTGCGTATCTGGCGCATTTTCTCTCTTCTTCCCTTGATGATCCTGAAAACGGAAACACCTCTGATCCAAAAGAAAAAACTGATAAAACGGGATCTAACGCTGGAATGTAGGTCTACAATCTTTTCGTAAGGGCCTAGTTTATTTAGCTCTTTGAATAAACGATATAAGCCTGAAAGGCCTTTATACTTTTTGAGATTGATCCCGATTACATGGACATTCGGGATATTATAAAAGAAGGGAGCGTAGTTTCCTCTCGTAACTACCGTGAGTTGTATATTCGTATACTTGGCGGCTACGGCGATCAATGCCGGAGCCATCAAGGCGACATCTCCCATCGCTGAGAATCTTAGCACCAAAAGATTCATGCTTGTTTTGTATATAAGGATGGGTTCAGATTTTTGTCGTTGTACATTTTCATCTGTCTATACACCTTATAAAATTTATCTCCTTTAGATAAATCGTCCAGAAGTTCATCCAGACATTTGGAAAGGTCTATTCTCTGTTCTAACAAAACATTCAACTTGTTCTGGCAGGTTTGGATATGTTCCGGGCTCACATCCTTTCTTTCCGTTTGTTCTTTCATATGATAAATTTTGAGTTCCAGGATACTCATTCTATCTATCAGCCAAGCCGGGGTTTCCGAGTTCATTCTTGCATTTGGCTTTTTTTCCACGGATTTGTACAGGGCAGAGATCTGATCGTCTATCTGTTCTACGAGATCGGTCCTTTCCTGATTCAAAGCGTCTATTTTTCTTTTGAACTGGACCAGCTCCTTATCCGGTAGGTCGGGTCTTCTAATCTCATCCTCAACATGCCATTGGATGGTATCTATCTGGTTTTTTTGGTAAAATAGGAATTCAAGGGAGGACTGGGGGAATGGATTCGGAGAAAGAACTTCCTCTTTATGCCAGTCCGAGACGGAATTTTTGAATATCTCCACCACTTTGGCCGATTCTAACTTCATCGGAGCTAGAATTTACGTGATAGACCAAAAATCAAGAGGATTTCCTACTGTCGGTCCGTCGGCTAATACCAGAGTAAGATATAGTTCCGCTTTACAAAATAAATTTCCCAGGTTAGGATTTTGCCCGCATGAAAAAAATAGTTCCTCCGGAAGCGTTGCAATTTTTAGCGTCAATCCCCTTGTTCAAGGGTCTCCCGAGAAAATTACTAGTCTTACTTTACGGTCATATAGAAGAACGAAATATCCACAATCATACAGTCATTTATTATAAGGGAGAGATCTCCAAAGAATTGTATCTGATCCGACATGGAGAGGTGATGATCACATTAGGAGAGGCAGGCAAAACAGTTCGTTATTTGGGAGAAGGTGACGTATTCGCCGAAAACAGCGTCCTTACAAGAACGGCTCATACCGGCTCGGCAACCGCCATCTTGGATACATTATTGTATGTTTTAGATGGTGAATATTTTCTAAAACTAGCCGCAAAAGAAAGGGTTCTTTCCCAAAACCTGATGAGGCTAATGGGAATGAGAATGAGAGAGGTGATGGAAGATTCTTCCAGCCAAATGCATTCTCCTAGAAGATTAGTATGTCATATCCCGATTGAAGAAGTAGAAGATTTTAAGGTCCATCTTGAATCCATAGTGGATAACGGTAGGAAGTCACACGAAGGTCATGTTTCCCTTCTAAGAATGGACACGTTTAAAGGAAAATCCGTTTCCGACATGATCCGAACGATTGCCCAGCTTAGAAAGAAGTCATCTATACTACATCTTTATTTCAAAAATCCTGTGATCCAACCTGAATTGGATAAGTTAGTACAACAATGTGATCAGATTGTTTTCTGGGAAGAGAAGCCGGAAAGAAATCTGAAACAAAAAAACGAGATCCTAGGTTATTGGGAACCTAGGATACGCAACTTTTCGGGAAGAACTTCTAGAATTATCGTTTCAGAAAACGGATTAAGAAAACATGAAGAATCCGCTAATCAAAAGATATTTTATAAGGGAGAAACTTTTGCCAGATATTTGGTTTCTAGAACCAGAGGACTTGCATTAGGAGGAGGAGGTGCAAGAGCACTTGCTCACGTAGGTCTTTTGAAAGTTTTGGAAAGAGAAGGGATCCGTTTTGATTTCGTAAGCGGTTCTTCATTCGGAGCAGTGATCGGAGCACTTTATGCAAGGGGAGAAAGTACCGATTCCATCTTCAAAATGATCGGCAAGTTTTTTGGAGGTATCGAAAAGCCTTTCGATCCAACCATCCCGCTTATCTCATTCTTTAAAGGAAAAAGAATGCTTCGAATGTTAAAGGATGCATTCGGGACCCAATTGATAGAAGATTTAAAGATCCCATTTGCAACTTCCGCAGTGGATCTTCATAGCGGACAGGAATATGTAATGGACCAAGGTCCCGTCTGGGAGGCGCTTGCGGCAGCTATGAGTTTACCTGGAATGTTCCCTCCGGTATTTAAAGGAGATCATCTTCTGATAGATGGGGGAGTAATTAATAATGTTCCGGAAAATTTGATCCGAAGAAAGGGTGCTGATGTAATCTTATCTGTGAACGTTTCGCCGCTTAGAGACGAGGGAATTGTTAGGCTTTTAGAAGACAGGAAGGTGACCGGAAAATCATTCTTCAAAAATCTTTGGGAAGATATCACTTATCCTCCCATTCTTAAAATTATGGCAAGAGCTATCACATTAGAAGGAAGAGAGATCACTAAATTACGAAAAGAAAAAATGGATCTTTTTATCAATTTGCATATAGAAGAATTCGCATTTACCGATTTCGGAAAATACAAGGAAATTATTAAGAAGGGAGAATTGGAAACGGAAGCCGCAATCGGCGATATCCGTAAACTATTCTTCCCCGCTGAAAAATAGTTAGAGATAACTTAGGATCTTTTCCTGGAGTTTGTCGGAATGTTTTCTCCAGGAAAGTTTCCATTCTTCGCTACCTTTTGGTCCTACTTTATTCGTAAGAGCGAATATTGTTCCGAAAGGAATATTGAATAAGTTACATACCTTTGCAAGACCGAAGGCTTCCATATTTTCGAAACCTAAACCTTCTACCTTGATCCTTTCCATAGCACGAGGACTTAGATCTTCTAGGGTGACTGAACCTGTTCCATTGGTTGCAGATTCTACAAAATCATTTCCTTCGAATGGAAATTGTAAATCGGGGAATTCGTATTTAAAAGTCATACTTTCGGGAAGTCTAATCTTTTTGTCCAAAAAAGCGATCTGGTAATTTGAGAATATTTTCGAAATTCCGAATTTACCTTCCCATTCTTTTCTCGGGATCCAGGTATAAACTCCTGCAGAACCTATTCCCAAAATCGCTTTGGGTTTCCAGGTAGAAGGATCTGAAAGATATTTTTGGAGATTGATGGCGGCTTCCAATTCTCCAATACCTGCTTCGAAGGTGTGGATCCGAGGATCCGATTTTAATTTGTCTATCTCTCCCGCGAAAGCCGCGCAAAAAAGGATGTCCTGGATTTTAAGGTCGCTCATCTGATTAAAGGAAGATCGTTTTTATAAGATCCGCATAGAGTTCTGCAACCTTATTTCTTTTCACTTTCATGGTTTCGGTGAGTTCTTTTCCTTTTTCGAACTCCTTGTCTAAAAGGCGAAACTCGTTAATTTTTTCGAAATTTTTAAATCCGTTCTTTTCGGAAACCGTATTCTTGATCAGATCCTTATAAAATTTCAGGACTTTTGGGTCTTGCACCAGGGCAGAATTCTCATTCGGCAAACGAATTCCTTGTCCAGAAAAATGATCTCTGAGTTTGGTAAAATCAGGCACAAGTAAGACAGCCAAAAATTTCTGGTCCTGGCCTATAACTACCGCTGTCAATGCCCAGCCTGTTTCTAAAATTTTCCCTTCTATAGGCTCAGGCTCTACATTCTCTCCTGAAGAAAGAACGATTGTATCTTTTGCTCTACCTGCAAATTTTAATTCTCCCGTTTTGGTCCAAACGAATAGATCGCCAGAGTTAAACCATCCGTCCGAAAAATTAGATTGGGTGAGTTCCGCATTTTTATAATAACCGGCGGTTACATGTGGACCCTTATGCCAGGCGATCCCTTTATCTCCCGGTTTAGAAACCACCACATTTTGCTCGTTGACTAATTTGATATGCGCTCCGGGAAACACAGGTCCAATCGAACCGGTTTTAGGGATAGGAAAGCTTCCTAAGGCTCCCATACCTGTGGTCTCAGTCATTCCATAGGTTTCTATAATCGGAACTCCCATGGACCTGAAAAAAAATTGGATCTTGGGAGGCATTGCTCCCGCTCCACAGAATGCGTATCTTAATTGCCCGCCGAATAAAGCTCGGACCGGTGCGAGTACCTTTTGTGCTAAAATATTTAGAGAATAGAAAAGTGGAAGAAGTAGGGTAGAAACTACTGTATCGGTTAACTTATCTTCTTTATTCGATTCTTCCGTTTCCGAATAATTGCCTGTGACCGTATCTAAAAGAGAATTATAGGTTTCGGCGATTCGGACTGCCGTTTTAAAAATTGCAAGTTTTACAGGAGATGATTTGGAAACCTTATCCCAGATCCTACGGTATAATGCTTCCCAAACCCTAGGAACGGATACAAGAACCGTAGGTTTGATGATCTCGAAATCCCGGGTAAGCCCGGAAACATTAGAACAGGCGAGTGAGGCTCCCCAAGATAGAAGAGCTGTTTCTAAAATTCTTTCTGCTATATGCCAAGGCGGAAGAAATACGACTACTCGATCGGAATAATTCGCAGGCACGAATTGTTGTAACTGATCGATCGTCCAAGTGAAGGATCTATGTTTTAAGACAACGCCCTTCGGAACACCTGTGGTCCCGGAAGTATAAATGATTGTAGCAATATCGTCCTCGGTTAAGGATTCTCCAATAGAATGAAGAAGAGATTTTCCTTTTTTTTCCACCCAAGCTCTTCCGCGAGCGATTGCGGTTTCTAGATCTACAAATTCGATTTTAGGATGAGCTGCCTTTAATTTTGCTAAAGAAGCAAAGTTTTCCTCGGACTCTATAAGTATTACTGTTTCTAAATGTTTTAATCTGTTTAGAATATTTCCTAGTTTAAGCAAGACTTGTTCTTTTTCTATAAATGTGATCTTAGAGTTAGTATGGTCTAGGATATAAAATATCTCTTCTTCGCTTGCGTCACATCCTCTTGGAACGTCCGCTCCTCCGGAACACATTACTGAGAAGGAGCATAATGCCCATTCTGTCCTATTATCACAGAATAAGCCGACCTTATCACCTTTACCTAGATTTTTTTGTCTAAAAAACCCGGAAAGATTTTCCAGATTTAAGAACCATTCCGAATAAGAGATCCCGGAGAAACTTTTTAATTTTTCATCCCAGATCCATTGGAAGGGTCTGTCCTTGTAATGAATACAAGAATCCCGGACCAGATGATAGATACTTCTTTTTTCCATGGAAGATTAGGGAAGTAAGCCTAAAGTCTCAGTCTCGTTCAACATTAAATTTATATTTTGTAATGCCTGGCTAGCTGCCCCCTTCATTAGATTGTCCAGAGCCGAAACGATCGTGATATTTTTGCCTCTTTGTCTCAGGCTAATATCCAAGAAGTTCGTATTTTGCACTTTTGCCAGGTCTATCTCTTCCGGTGTTTTTCTGATCCGGATAAATGGTTCTGATTTAGAATTTTCAGCCAGAGTTTCCAGAAAAGGTAGATTTTCTGAATTTGCTTCCAGATAGATTGTGGACAAGATCCCTCTATATACCGGAAGTAAATGAGGCACGAATAAAATTTCAGGTTCGGGAAGTCCGGACCCTGCATAACAATACTCTTGAATCTCTGGCTCATGTTGGTGGCTTAGAATTTTATAAGCTCTGAAGTTTTCGTACACACCATTGAAGGAAAATCCTCCGTCTTCTACTCTTCCCCCGGCTCCGCTGATCCCTGATTTACAGTCGGCTACGATTCTTGGTTTGATCTCTTTTCTGAGATTCCCCAAGAAGTACAATGCCAAAATTACGGAAGTGGAGAAACAACCGGGATTGGAAACAAAGTCCGCTCCTTTCAGTCTGTCTCTGAATATTTCCGGAATACCGAATACTGCCTTGTCCGTTAAAGAGAAGCTAGTATGTTTTAATTTATAATTCGTTTCGAATTTTTCTTGGTTATGAAGACGATAGACTCCGGAAAGATCGATTACCTTATGACCTTTGTCCAAAAACTTTGGAGTCAACTCTAGGGAAGCATCGTTTGGAACTGCGAGAACTACGAGTGAACCTTTTGGAACTTCGTCCTCGTGTTTTTTAAAAATTAAATCTTTAGGTGAAACTAAGTCCGGAAAAACTTCGGATAGAGATTTGCCTGCTAGTTTATCACTAGTAACATGCACCGCTTTGTATTTTGGATGGCGAGCTAGTAGTCCTAATAATTCTTTTCCTGTAAATCCGCCTGCTCCAATGATGCTGATCTCTGACATAGGTCTTCCTTTTGACTAGCGTTTGAAACAATTCTAAAAATCGGGACTAGGCTTGGAATAAAAAAACGCCGGATGAGATTTCATCCGGCGGTCAATGGTTTCTAAAAAGAAAGCCAGTAGTAATATTAGCCTGCTGCTTTTTGGACTTCTTCTGACGGTTGAGCAGGTGGTAATTTTCCGTCAGCTGCTAAAACAGGTAATCCGTTCAGATCTCTTACCATATTCTCTATTTGGAAGGCGATCTCAGGATTCGATTTTAGATATTCTTTAGCGGCTTCTTTTCCTTGGCCTATCTTTTCCGTATTATAGGAATACCAGGCCCCGGATTTGCTAATAATGTCGTGTTTTACCGCTAAGTCAACGAGAGAACTTTCTCGACTAATTCCTGTGTTAAAGATTATGTCGAATTCGGCCTGACGGAAAGGTGGTGCCATTTTGTTTTTTACAACTTTTACACGTACCCTGTTTCCGGTGGCTTCTTCCTTTTCCTTTAAGGTTTCAATCTTACGAATATCTAAACGAATCGTACTATAAAACTTTAAAGCGTTTCCTCCGGTAGTTGTTTCTGGAGAACCGAACATAACCCCGATCTTCATACGGATCTGGTTGATGAATACTACAACCGTTTTGGACTTAGAAATGGTTCCAGTCAGTTTACGAAGAGCTTGGGACATAAGTCTTGCTTGCAAACCCATATGAGAATCTCCCATATCTCCTTCGATCTCTGCTTTAGGAACCAAAGCGGCAACCGAGTCTAAAACTACGATATCAATTGCATTACTTCGTACTAACGATTCACAGATTTCTAATGCTTCTTCTCCGTTATCGGGTTGGGAAACAAGTAGTTCCTCTAAGTTGACTCCTAACTTTTTTGCATAAGCAGGGTCTAGGGCATGTTCTGCGTCGATAAACGCAGCGACTCCGCCTTTTTTTTGGCACTCGGCGATTGCAGAAAGGGTTAGAGTGGTTTTACCAGAAGACTCTGGACCATATATTTCTACGATCCTTCCTAATGGATAGCCACCGATCCCGAGGGCGATATCCAAATCTAAGGATCCTGTAGGGATCACAGGGGCAACTACGCTTGCGGATGCAGCTCCTAATCGCATAATAGAGCCCTTACCGAATTGTTTTTCGATTTGGGTCATTGCCTGATCAATCGCCTGGCGTTTGGAATCGTCCAAACCCTGTGCTTCTTCTTTTTGCTTTTTCATGGACTCTTTAGCTCCTTCTCTTGCCAAGACCCGGTTCCCCCTCAGATAAAACTGCGTGTACTTTTTAAATGGGAATCAATCTTTTCTAATACGAAGGATACTCTTAGTCCCGGACAAATTCCAGATCAGATCTAAAAAACCTTCGGATTCCCTGGGAAAAGTTTCTGATGAAATCACTCTTATGTCACCCAAAAAATTGGATCAGGGTTGAAAAAAGTGCAAATATTTGTATAGTAAATATGGTTGTAGTAGAATGAGCCTGAAAAAATAAGGCTTATTTGGACAAAAATCCCTTCTCGGCCTTCTCCTTGTCCGCCAAAAACGAGGCTTCGGCCTTATGACTTCGTCTAGTCTGTTCTAAAAGGAATCTCCAAAACCTTCCAGCATATAATATAAATATAATGAAAGAAGAAAAGACCAAGAGTATTTTAGAGAGAAGTAATATATAGAATGGCCCCATATTATGATTCGGGAAATAGAAAAGCTCAATTTTGTCCTCAGAGAAGTTTTTCACATTTCCAGCATGCTTTTTATCTTCTTCGAAGAATGTACGGACCTCTCTGATATCTAAGTTTTTTATAGGAAAGTCAGGGATTGTTTTATATAATAAAAGTGCACCCGATCCAGAATAGAGTAGAAAGCTTCCTTGTAGTTTTAATTCTCCCCATTTAGGCAAAGGATGATAGGGAAGATTACGAAAAATATATCTAATAGAGACAGAACCAGTCTCGAATTCGTAATAAGAATCCGGAAAATTCCCCTTATCGTAGAATAATGTCTCCCATTCTTTTCCGGAGAATTGGATCTGCACTCCTTCGAACCTTTCCAGACTTTGCAGATCTTTCCTCAATTTGTCTAATCCTGGTTTTTGGTTTCGCTTTTTATCCGGTTTTAGGTCATTTTTTAGAAACAATTCTAAACTTTGTTCGGAGTCTTTTTTCAGCTCGGTAATATATTCGGCACATAGGTTACGGACTATCCTTTCTTCGGTTAAAATCGGATGTCCGGACCATTCTAAAAAAGAATTCCAAAACTCATCCGTAGATTTTTCGGAAGCAGTAAGGCTTAAGGGATAGGAGAGAAAGAAAAGCAAAAAGAAGAATCGGAAAACCTTTGACATGGACGGCTTTTATTATCCTGTATTACTCAAACCATAATCGAAAACCCCAAACTGAAAAGCTTTAAAAATATGAGCCTCCAAGAACTACATAAAATACAAACCACCAAATCTTCCTGGCAGGATTTTGTGGAATATAGCATCCATACTCCTTTTTATACCGAAACAAAGGCAAAAACCCAATCCCTGGTTGAGGCGATACAGCTCACATTATTTCATGATTATCTCTCCACTTTTTCGCCCGAGGAAAAGTCCGAATTCCTTTCTTCTCCCGATGCGCTCCGGGCATCTGCGGAAAAATTCGTGAATATTCTAGAAGGTGTACGTTATTCCCAAGACGGTTATAATAAAAAGGAAAGATCCTTGTTTTTGGGAATGTTAAAGTCTTTATTGAAAGAATACAAGGTGGATGAGAACGGAGAAAGAAAGGATCTGGAAAGATACCATTTTTATAGATGTATTATCCGTTTCTGTTCTGATACGGATTACATCTTTAGGGTATACGAAAAATACAAATCTTACCTTTCTCAGGGCAGCGGGGTGTAATGGCCCAAAAGACCTTAGTCGTTTCTCCAGATTGTCCCATATGTTCCGTACTACGTGGGCCAAAGATCCCAGGTTTAATTCATCAAAATTCTTCCTTCATTATCCGCCATGCTCCCGAAGATAAAAAAATCCCGGGTTATCTATATATAGAACCAATTTCCCATAGGGAAAAATATGCAGACTGGGACCCTAAAGAATTCAAGGATTTAGGAGAGACATTTTCTTTCGCTACGGATTGGATCCAAAAGAAGTATTCTCCGCCTAAAATTTATACCGTCTTGATCGCCGAAAAAGTGGCTCATATGCATTTTCATCTAGTTCCTAGATACGAAGAAGTAAAAGGACCAGAGTATATTCGATTAGCATTAGAAGGTCTGGCCTCGGCTCCGGTCGGGATACCATTCCCTAAATTCGAATGATCCTTTTTCCTGTCCGTTATTATCAAAAAATTTCTGTCTAAAGTAAAAGGTTATGAATCAATCCAATATAGAAACCCTGATCGACGCGGGTAAAAAAAGAAAAGCGGACTTCGTAGAAATTTATGAAGAAGAATCCCGAAATTCTTCCATTTCACTCAGAGACCAAAAAATAGAACAATCACTTGCCGCAACTGATTACGGGATCGGGATCCGATTGGTGTATGGAACAGATGTATTGTATGCATACACAAGTAATGATGACCAAGAACATTTACTTTCCTTAATTCATTTATTAGCTGATTCCCGGGGAGAAGTGGCAAATAATTCTAGTGTATTTACTCTACCTGGAGATGTTTCCAAATATTCTTTTTCTAAGAATATACATGATCCTAGAAAAGTTCCTCCATTTAGAAGGTTGGAACTCCTACAAACTGCGGACACAATTGCTAGAAAAGTTTCTTCTAAAATTATTCAAGTAGGAGTAAGCGCCTCGGATATAGTTACGAATGTTCTGATCGCAAATTCGGAAGGACTTTGGGTAGAAGATTTAAGAGTTAGAAGTAGATTTTTCCTTTCTGTCACGGCTGAAAATAAAGGAGAAAGATTTGTAGCAAGTGAATCTCCGGGCGCTCTCAAAGGATTCGAATTTTTTGAAGGATTGGCTGTTGAAGATATCGCAAGAAAAGCCGGTGAAAGAGCTCTTTTCATGTTGGATGCAGGTTATATAGAAGGTAAAAAAATGCCAGTGGTCATGGGTAACGGTTTCGGTGGGGTAATTTTCCACGAAGCCTGTGGTCATCCTCTGGAGACAGAAGCAATTCGCAAAAAATCTTCTCCATTTGTAGGAAAGTTAGGAGAGCCTATCGCTCAGTCCTGTTTGACTGCATATGACGACGGAACGATCGAAGAACAATACGGTTCCTTAAAGGTAGACGATGAAGGAATGCCTACACAAAAAACACTTCTGATAGAAAACGGAATTTTAAAAGCATATCTTGCTGATAGGATCGGATCCATGGAAACAGGATCTCCTAGAACAGGAAGTGGTAGAAGAGAATCTTATCAATATGCGCCGGTTTCCAGAATGAGAAATACTTATATCGGAGCGGGAAAGGATTCCTTGGATGAAATGTTCTCCTCGGTGGATTTTGGTCTTTATGCAAAAAGAATGGGTGGCGGCTCCGTTAACCCAGCCACCGGAGAATTCAATTTCGCGGTAGAAGAAGGTTACGTTATTCGAAACGGAAAGATCGCCGAACCTGTCAGAGGAGCTACTTTGATAGGTAAAGGTCATGAAATTCTTCCTAAAATTTCCATGGTAGGAAAAGACTTGGAATTGGCTGCAGGAACCTGCGGTGCTTCTTCCGGATCTATCCCTGTTACTGTTGGACAACCTTCACTCAAAGTAGATGAGATCCTAGTGGGGGGAAGATAATGAATTTGGAACAGGCTGCCGGATTCGTATTGGAAGAAGGAAAACGTTATGGAATTGATTCCTTCGACCTGATCGCCACCGACTCGGAAGATATAGGGATCGAGGTTTTCAAGGGGAGGATTGTTTCTACGGAAACTTCTCGTTCTAGAGGAGTGGGTATTCGTGTTCTGAACAACTCTCGTCCCGGATATTCTTACAGTGAACGTTTTAGCAAAGAAGCTCTTTCCCAAATGGTGAGAGACGCAATGGACCAGACTGAGATTACAGATCCTCTGGACATGGAATTACCAGGACCAAAACCGTTGGCCGAAGTGGATCTAAAACATTATAATCCTGAATTGGAAAAATTAGATTTTGCTTGGATGAGAGAACAAGGACTAGCATTAGACAATGCTTCTTGGGAATCCGACAAAAGAGTAGAGAATGTTCCTCATGTAGGAGTGGGAAAAAGTTCCACCCAAAGTTTAATCGCAAACTCAAAAGGTGTATTCGTAAAAAAAGAATCAAATGTAGCCTATCTCGGAACAGGTCTTGTGGTGGCAGAAGGCGATATCAAAAAGATGGGAAGTTATTATCGTTCCGGTAGAGATATTTCCCAATTCGATACAGCCTATATTGCAAAAGAAGCTGCCCATAGAGGGACCGAGCTATTGGGAGCGAAACCTCTTCAAAGCGGTGTGTATACGATCATTTTAGGAAATCGTATCAGTCCTCAGATATTCGGAATGTTTTCTTCTCCTTATTTCGCGGATGCGGTTCAAAAAGGTTCTTCTCGTTTGGTAGGGAAATTAGGGAACGAAGTTGCTTCTCCTATATTAAGTATTTATTGTGAAGCTCATACTCCGGATTATCCTGGATCTCGCTTAGTTGATGCAGAAGGAATTCCTACATCTGCGCGGACCAAGGTTTTGGAAAATGGAATTCTCAAATCCTATTTGTATAATCTTGAATCTGCTAAAAAAGACAATGTTGCACCTACAGGTCACGGAGTTCGTTCTTATTCGGGAAGGGCAGGAACTTCTTTTTCTAATATGATCGTCCCTTTGGGAAATAAGACCAGAGAGGAACTTTTAGCATCAGATTCTCATTGTATTTTAGTGACTAAATTGGAAGGAGGAGCAGGTTGTAGTGCGGTCTCCGGAGAGATTTCTATAGGAATCCAAGGGATTTATTATAAAAATGGAAAGCCGGAACATGCAGTAGATCGTATTACAATGAATACGAACTATTTCGATTTACTTCATAAGATCCAAGGGATTTCCAATGAATATTCTGACAGTTATTCTTCTATCAAGGTCCCTGATGTTTTAATCTCGGAAATTCACGTAGCAGGTTGATCATGTCGGAAGAAAGAAACAAGCCCGAAACATATTTACTTTCCAAAGAACTGGAAGAAGCAGTACAAGTAGCTGAGATCACTGCGAGACCCTTATTATTGAAGGGAGAACCTGGAACTGGGAAATCACTTTTAGCGGATTATCTCTCCTTCAAGACTAAGAAAAAATTATATTCTTGGCATGTAAAATCCACCTCTCTTGCAAAAGAAGGTTTATATTTTTATGATGCGGTTTCCAGACTGAACGATTCCAGATTTACGGAAGATAAGGAGAAGGTCCGCAATATCGAAAATTATATCCGATTAGGCGCTCTAGGTGAGGCATTCTCCGCAGACGAACATTCGGTTGTATTGATAGACGAAATCGATAAAGCCGATATAGAATTTCCTAACGATTTACTCTTAGAATTGGACAGAATGGAATTTGTGATCCAAGAAACCGGTCGTAAGATCAAGGCGATTCACAGGCCTTTAACTCTGATCACTTCCAATAATGAAAAGGAACTTCCGGCGGCATTTTTAAGAAGATGTATTTTTCATTATATAGATTTTCCTGAACCTTCTTTTATGGCGGATATAGTATCTTCTCATTTTCCTAAAATTGAATCTTCTCTTTTGAAAAGGGCACTCGAATCCTTCTATGTGATCCGTACGATGGATGATATGAAAAAAAAGCCGGGCACAAGTGAACTATTGGATTGGATCCAAATTCTAATCCATATGGGGGCCAAACTTCCAGAAGATGGAAGGATTCCTTATATAGGTGCTCTTGTGAAGAATGAAGAGGATCTGAAATTGTTCAGATAATAAGTTTTGTTTTTTCCTTTTTTCTACAGACTGAAATCATCCGGAGTTCCTATCTCCACCGTGGAGCTTCTGGATTTTTTAAAAGCGACTGAAACACTTACCAGAGGCAAAACATTTCTCTCCGTAAACGAATTCTATAGAGTTTCCAGGCTTTGTCTGGTAAAAGACGTTAAATATTACGATGCGTTCGATCTTGTATTCACCGAACTTTTCGGGGAGCGAGGAGTGCTTAGAGAATCCTTCCGTAAGGAAATGATGGATTGGCTTTCTAATATATTCGAAAATCCGAATAAACTTCCACCAGGTATGATCCCACCAGAAGAGCTCTGGAAAGAATTTTTGGACAGGCTCCAAAATCAAAAAGGGGAACACCATGGTGGAAACAAATGGATCGGTACGGGAGGAAGTTCTCCTTTCGGTCATTCAGGAGTAAATCCAGGCGGGGTTCGGATCGGTGGGGAAGGTGGCGGGAAGTCTGCGATTTTCCAAGCCATGGAAAGAAAATACAAGGACTATCGAACAGACGAACAATTGGATGTTCGGCAGATTAAAATAGCACTTAAAAAACTCAGGAATTTAAGGAAAGAAGGAATCCCTGAATTCCATCTTCCTAAAACCGTGGATGCCACCTGTAGAAATGCAGGAGATCCGGAACTTGTATTTGATCGTACTAGAAAGAACGGGATCAAAGTATTACTTTTAATGGATACCGGCGGGAGTATGACTCCATATGCGGAAAGAGTGAGTAAACTTTTTTCGGCAGCTCACCAGATGAACCATTTTAAAGAATTCGGGCATTATTACTTTCACAATTCAATTTATGATTCCGTTTATCCTAAGGGAGATCTCAGATATCCTATCCCTTTAAAAAATCTTTTTAAAAAACATAAGGATGATACCAAACTGATCATAGTGGGAGACGCATACATGGCTCCTTACGAACTTTTGGATCCCGCTTATGGATTTTATCATTCCAGATTTAGACAAGAGTCTAGACTTCCTGAACATCCTGAATCAGGATTAGATAGTTTTAAAAAGGTCAAATCCCATTTTAGTGATACGATCTGGATGAATCCGGAACCAAAAAGGTATTGGGATGCACCTACCATTTATGAGCTCAAAAAAATATTCCCCATGTTTTTCCTGAGCGTAGATGGATTAGAAGATGGGATCCGAGAACTTCTCGGAAAAAGATAATTAAGGTTTTAGAATAGTCGCTTCGCTCCTGAAGCCCGGATTCTACCATTTTAAGTTAATTCATATTTTTAAGGCCGGACTATAGTCGCTTTGCTCCTGAAGCCCGGATTCTACCATTTTAAGTTAACTCATATTTTTAAGGCCGGACTATAAACTTATATTCTATACTAACCTCGTCCTTTGCAGTTGCAAATAATAGACTAGGCCTTTCTACATCAAAATCGCTCATTAAAACCTGGAATTTGCCAGAGAGAATGGTTTCTTGTCCTTCTTTTTGAATCGTTGCCACAGACCTAATCGTTTTGGTTTTTCCTTTAACAGTCAAATTTCCAGTGACCGTCCATTCATTATCTTTTGCGGTAATGGATGTGCTCGTAAAACTGATATTGGTAATCGTAGGATATCCTAAAGATTCTATGATATGTTCGTCTCTGTTCTCGTCTCCGGATTTGATCTCCGAAAGTGGGATTTCAATTTTTATAAGTTTAGGGATTTGTAAACCTCCGGGTCCTTGTGTCAAACTGGTAGGACTTACAGCGGTCCCGGAACATTTTCCATAAACTGTTTTAAAAGGATGGATTGCTATAAAATTGATCTGAGATTCTTGCAGCTTCAATTCTTCCCCAAAAGCGGAAGAAAAACTTAATATAAACAAAATCAAAAAACGTACAATAAAAGACATGGGAACACTCCTAAAAATAAAAAACAGCGATAGAAACACTGAACGCTCCAAAGCCGGCCCAACCAACCGCTCTCATCTCATTTGCAGCGCTTGGACCTTCCTTCGAGATTCTTTCTCCAATAAATGGAAGTGCAAGCATTGCGGGTAAATGGATCCAAATCATTGCTTTATGAGTGAATATTGTGCTTAGGCCGGGTTCCCTTTCTAAAGTTTTGGAAGGGGAGAAGAATGCAAGTCCCGCCGTCAGCGCATATAATGTAAAAGTGGTCCCGGCCAAAGCAGAATGCATACTCCCGGAAGATTCAGAATCCCAAGGAGAGGACTTCATGAGTGCAGTATATAAAAGTAGATTTTTTTGAGGATCCGAGATCAGCAAATAATTCGCATAAGGCTCATATTCTCTTTTGAGATTTGAGAGAGCTTGTTCTCCGACTAAGTTCGTAGCGAGCCAAAATCCCCAGGTCAAAAGTCCTAAACCTTGGTGCCAGTCCAAAAGTGAACGGCGTAATTCTAGACGTTCTTTTTCCTTTTGTAAATCCTTTGGCTCGGCAGTATTTAAAGTAGAAGATTCCTGGTTATAAAATTTGGGAGAATATTTAGAATAATCAGGAGTTAAAGGATTAACCTCTGACCAACCGGAAAAATCATTATAAACATACGGAGAAGAATGCAAGATCGTGCTCGTGCAGAAAAGAAAAACAATAGAGAAGACTATTTTCTTTTCGAAAGACATATCTGATTTATAAAACGAATTATAAAAAAGAAAATCAATATTTGTAGGAAGTGACAAAAAGCAATAAACGACTTGGTTTTTGGAATGAACGAAAAGGTATAAAATCCTCATAGACGATCAGAGGATTTTGAGAATGTGTTTCTATCTTATCTTTTATTTTGCACTTTTCGAAGGACTTCCGTAACTGCCTGGGTATATCCGTCGTATACACCCTTATCGTAATCGGATAGGGATTTGTAACTTAAACCGGAAAATTCTTTAAGAAGTTTAGAAAGTTCTTCTTCGATTATATTTTTGCGAATATATACTGTTTCGAAATGGTTCGGATGCATAAAGTTATCCGTAAAATTCTGATCTAAGCCTATGGCTAATTTCTTTTTGGTACCTTATTAGAAACTTGGGATATTCCATTTTCAACCAATTTATGGCCTCGCGGTATCTAACGTATTCTTTTTCCTTACGTTTGAATTCTGGGCTATGAATGGAATTTTGGCCGTTTTTGATCCTTGTAGGAAGAATATGATGTAGAATTTCATGGTGCACCACATGCTCCAAAACATAGATCGGCACCTCTTTATGGTCCAATATGGGACTAATACGTATATTCATATTCCGTTTTTCGTAACTACCCAATCTCCTTTTTCCGAGTCGATCCGCCCAGCCAATGGACAATAGTTTTGAATCCATTTTGGGAAAATAAAAAGAAGAAATTTTTTCTAATATCACTTTCAGATCGTATGCGGCTCCGTTTTCTCTTAACTTTTTGAAATTCCCGGTTCCTGACTCGGGAAGAGTATTCAGGAACTCTGCAACTTCTTCTTTCCAGATTTGTTTTGATTTGAGCCCCAATAATTTAGAAATGAGTAATGAAACAAAGGATAATACCGTTTCTTCTCCGGCTTCTAATAAGGAGGTATGAAATTTGGCAGTTAAGATCCCGTTATGATACGATATGGAATGATTCCCGTTTCTATAAGGGTAAAATTTAAGTTGTACAGAACGGACCTGACTCTCTTTAAAACGCCTGGACCTACCTTTTAAAGAATCCCAAATGGAGACTAGGAATTCTTCCCAGTTCCTGTCTGGAATCGGGTCAGGAACCGAAAAACTCTCTAATTCTTTTTCTGGCATCTGACTCGGTTTGGTTTTGTTTTTTTTGAGAAGAAGAAGGATTCGAGGTCTCTTCTTTTTTCTTGATAAAAATTTTATCTAATACTTTTTCGGGCTCTCTGATCTCTTCTACAAATCTGGAAACACGATTGAAATATTGTGAATTTTTCTGTTGAGAGATTTGAGGGTAGGTGAGCACTAATTTCCTTTTAGCTCTTGTAATTCCCACGTAGAATAATCTTCTTTCTTCTTCTAAGTTTTTTTCTCCTCTTCCGGACGGAAAGGAACCCTCTGATACATTCAATAATACGACGGTATCGAATTCTAATCCTTTAGATGAATGAACTGTGGATAAAACCAATCTTTCGTCTTCTTCCTCAGGAGAAATTTTGTCCAGGCTGCGGTTAGGCCCTTCTAAGCTCATATCCACTAAAAACTCATGTAGAGTTTCATATTTTTGGGAAAGAGTTAAGAATGCATTCAGATCTTCTAATCTTCTTTTAAAATCATCATATTTCTTTTCAAGTAGTGGAGAATAATAATCTATAAAGTTTCCTAAAAGTTTTTTTAAGTCTTTTTCGGAGTCATTGGTCAGATTGTACAATTCCTTTAAATAGGACGCTGTGGCACCTTTTGAATCGGAAACGATTCTTTCCAGATTTCCGCCCGATCTTTCCAAGTCTGTGAGAATAGATCTTGCTTTTGAAGCTCCTATCCCAGGAAGAAGAAGTAAAACTCGCAGCCAAGAAACTGAGTCCGTCTTATTCTCCTTAATTTTTAGAAGAGAAAGATAATCTTTCGCGTGAGCACTTTCTACGAATTTTTTTCCGCCGAATTTTAAGAATGGAATATTTCTCTGGGAAAGAACGAGCTCAAGTTGATTTGAATTCCATCCGGATCTAAATAGGACTGCAATATCTTTTAGAGGAACACCATCTTCTCTTCTTTCTAAGATCAGATCTGCGATTCCTTCTGCTTCTTCTAATTCGTCCGCATAACCGATCAACGCTGGCTTTTGGAAGTCTTCATTTTTGGTATATAGATACTTCTCGTATTTTTCCCTAAAATTGGAAAGGACCACATTCGCCAGATTTAAGATAGATGGAGTACTTCTGTAATTTCTTTCTAAATAGATCGTTTTGGTCTTCGGGAATAGTTTCGGAAAATTGAATATACCGTTTACATCTGCTCCACGGAAGGAATATACACTTTGGGCATCGTCTCCGACTACCAAAATGTTTTCGTGATCTAAGGCGAGTAGGCAAGCGATATGAGCCTGGATCTGATTTGTATCCTGGAACTCATCTACCATGATGTATTTGTACTGTTCGCTAATCTTCTTTCGGACAGTTTCATTCTTGTTTAAAAGGTCTCTTGTATACGTCAGAAGATCATCATAATCTAATAGAGATCTTTGCTTTTTATATTCTGCATACTCTTGGAAAATTTTACGAACAGCGGATTCCTGATCCAAAAACTTGGGATATTCAGCTTCCAAAAGTTCTTCCAAGGGTTTTCCTCGATTGATAATAGAGGAATGAAGAGAGATCAATGTATCGTTAGAAGGAAATCTAGATTTCTGTTTTGCGTATTCTCCTTCTGTTCTTAAAAGTTGGAATATATCGGAAGTGTCCGATTCATCCAGAACGGAAAATTGTGAGGAAAATCCAAGCATTGGTGCATATTTTCTGAGGATATGACTTCCAAAAGAATGGAATGTGCCGCCATGAACACGAGCGCAACGTTTATCCAAGAGAGATACGGCTCTGGAAAGCATTTCTCTGGCCGCTTTTCGAGTGAATGTAAGAAGTAAGATATTTTCGGCAGGAATGCCGGATTCGACTAATTTGGAAAGTCTGTGGACGATTGTTTTGGTTTTTCCCGTTCCGGCACCGGCGATCACTAAAACCGGGCCGTTTAGGGTCTCGATAGCTTCCTTTTGTTTTTCGTTAAGTGACTCTAAGGACGCACTCATTTGAGATCAGTGGTGGTGATGTCCTCCCTCACCGTGAACATGTCCGTGACTTACTTCCTCATCGGTCGCAGTTCGGATATTTACGATCTGGACATCGAAAATCAGATCCACCCCGGCTAAAGGATGGTTTCCGTCCACGATCACAGATTCTCCCTTGATATCAGTAATCGTATAAACAGTATCCGGCTCGTCAGTTTGGAACATCATTCCAACACTCAATTCTTCCCCTTCTGGGAATTGGCTTTTAGGTACGTCGAATACTAATTCTGGATTTTTTTGGCCATATGCCTTATCAGCGGAAACGGAGATTACTTTTTTGTCTCCTGCAGTCATACTTTTGATTTCGTCTTCTAGACCGGCAATGATCTGTCCGGTTCCTTCCAGATAAGAAAGAGGATGGCTTCCTTGAGAAGAATCGATTTCGTTTCCTTCTTTATCTGTTAATTTATAGTGAAAAGTCACTACTCTTGGGTTCATGTATTGCTCCAACCGGGGTTAAGCCCTTGACGGGGAAGGGAGGGAAGTTCCGGCACGTGATTTAAGTTAGTATATTCTTGGAAGATCCTAGGACAATCAGATTTTTGAGACTAAGTCAAAAGTCGTAGGAAATTTCGACTCCGAAATTCTCCACATCCTTAATAAATTGTTCTACTCGATTCGCCAAAAAGAACCAAGAATCTCTATGAACAATATCACTTAGAAAATTTAGGAATCGATTTGTATTTCTGAGAGCGAACTCCCTGTCCTGGGTGTAGTTTAGAAGAACTGTATATGCCAAAGACTTTAGAACTTTATCATTTTCAGCTAATTCGAAGTAACCAGGAAGGTCAGGCTCAAATAAGCTAAGCCTGGTTTTGGCGCTTCCGTCGGTTACATATAAATTATAATCTGATGAGTTCGGCACTCTATCGGCTGAGTATACTTTCATTTTAGGTAACTCCTCTAAGAAACCAGAGGAAAATGTGGTTTCCATTAAGAAACATACCCGCAAAAAGTCAACGGGAAAGAATAGTTTTGGCATTTCTTCGCCACAAAACAAACCTTAGTTTAGAGAATGTTTTAGGAAACCTTTCTGAAATAATCTGTTGGACGGAACATTCTTTGCACGTCCAATCGTACCCCTCCAGTAAGTCTAAGAGTATAACACCTGTAATCCCAAGTTGAAAATAAATTTTTGCTAATATTCGTTTTTAGTTTTGTTCCGTTCCAATCCCGGTTGCCGCTAAATAACCTTCTAACATGGCCCTTTTTGCATCTATTCCGGAAGCATCTTTTGCTCCACCGATCAGATAAGAAGGGATAGAACTTCTTTCCTTGCTGAAAATTTCATATAAAGAAGCATCGCTTGTTTGTCCGGCGCAAAGAATGATAGAATCGCATTCCAAAGTTTTTGCTCCTTCTTTTTTGGTCTCGATTACGAGTCCTTTATCATTCACTTCTTTATAAGTAAGTGAAGAAAGAAAATCCACACCTTTGGATTGTAATTCTTGTAAAAGTGCCCAAGAGGTAGTAGCTCCAAGGCCCGCTCCCACTTTTCCATTCCTTCTTAAGATAGAAACTTTCCTATGAGCCGTTTCCGGTTTGATTGCAGCTTGAGTATAAGAGTTCACATTATACTTCTCAAAATAAGTAGGAATATCCGGGTCCTTTTCTTCGGTGAGTTTATGAGCCACGTCTACACCGATTCCCCCACCACCGATAATGGCTACCTTGGATCCTGCTTTGAAGGTCCCATTCAGGAACTCTACATAACTTGCATGAGGTTTTTTGTCCAGACCAGGAAGATTTAAGTTTCTAGGAAGAACGCCTGTCGCAAAAATTACTGCGTCCGGTTTAAGATCATCTAACAATTTTAGATCTGCTTTTGTGTTCAGACGTATATCCACTTTTAAACGAGGAAGTTCGTTTTTGAAATAACGGATTGTTTCAAAAAATTCGAATTTACCTGGGATAGCAGCTGCCAGATTCAATTGGCCTCCTAATTTTTCAGAAGCTTCTAGAAGAATGACTTCATGTCCACGTAAAGCGGCAACTCTTGCGGATTCCATTCCTCCAGGACCGGAACCGACTACTACCACTCTTTGTCTTTTTGCTTGTGGAAGAGATTTCCATTCCAACTCTCTGTTCGCAGAAGGATTTACTAAACAAGAAACCATTTCTTCTTTGAAAGTATGATCCAAACAAGCTTGGTTACAAGCCACGCAAGTATTCACCCTTTCCGTTTGGTTTTCTTTGATTTTATTTACTATATCAGCATCCGCTAAAAATGGCCTTGCCATACTCACTATATCAGCTTCTCCGGCATTCAATACTTGGATGATTGTTTCCGGCATATTGATCCTGTTGGAAGCGATGATTGGAATTCCTGGAACTGCGTTTTTTACTTTCCCTGCGATTTTTGCCCAAGCACCTCTTGGAACTAACTGAGAGATGGTAGGAATACGAGATTCATGCCAACCGATCCCGATATTAAGTGCATCCGCTCCCGCTTCCTTTAGTTCTGTTGCAAGTGCGATCACTTCTTCGAAGCTTGGGTTGCCTGGGATCAAATCTATTCCGGACATTCTAACGATAACGGGAAAGCCAGGGCCAACTTGTTTGCGCACTTCTTTCATTGTTTCGATCGCAAATCGTCTGCGGTTTTCAGGAGAACCACCGAATTCGTCTGATCTTTTGTTTGTTACTTCGGAGAAGAATTGGTTTACCAAATATCCTTCGGAAGCCATAACTTCTACCGCTCTGAAGCCTACTTGTTTTGCACGTAATGCGGAAGATCCGAAATCACGGATGGTTCTCCAAGCATCTTCTGTTGAAAGCTCTTTTGGTATGAATCGATTGATAGGTGCGCGTAGCGCAGAAGGTCCTACAAGTTCTCTGTGATAAGCGTATCTTCCTGCATGGAATAATTGAGCACAGAAAATCCCCATTGGTTTAAGAACGGAGGCGACTTTTTCAAGCTCTACGCAGTCTTCTTCCTTCTGGAAATCAAAAAATATATTAGAACCTTTTCCTTCCGCATTCACCGAAATTCCTCCGGTGGTGATCAGTCCAACACCTCCTTCGAACCTTCTGCCATAAAATGCTGCCATTCTATCTGCGGTATGGGGCATTCCCTCCAAACCCAAGTGCATGGATCCCATGATAATACGATTTGGAATAGTTTCGGCTCCGATGGATATCGGGCGAAAGATTGGGGAAATATCTAAAGAAGACATTCACAGTCCGCCTTTCTTTTTATTTGAGTAGAACAGTCGTTCTACTGAGAAAGGATTTTACCTGAATTTGGAAAAGGCAACGGTTTTTCTAGGAATTTTGAAAATAGATACCGAACATAATTCGGCAAAACTTTTTCAATTTATAGAAAAACGATTTAATGCGGAGATATATGCTTGAGAACAAGCCTCAATAATATCAGTGGAGCTTGCTTTTCCTACAACTCTTTCTCCATGTTTTTCTAAAGTAACGGAAGCTTCTGCCAAAGCGTCTTGTCCTTCTGTTACTGGAGAGATCACGAGCTTAATGAGTTCCACATCGGAGATAGTAGCTTTCTGGATTGCCTTAAAGATAGAATCTACAGGACCATCGCCCGTAGCGGATTCTTCCTTGTGATTTCCTTCGATGGAAAGTCGGATACTTGCAGTAGGAGTACTCTTAGTTCCGGTAGTTACATGAAAACTTTCTAATACGTATTTATCATTGGAAGATTTTCTGGACTCATCAGCAAATAATGCGCGGATATCCTCGTCAAAAATTTCCTTTTTACGATCTGCAATTTCTAAAAATCTTTGGTAGGCTGCTTCTAATTCTTCCGGGTGAGGGCTAAATCCTAAACGAACGATCCTATCTTTGAAACCGGCTCTTCCGCTATGTCTTCCGAGTACCATACGGTTGGATTGGATCCCAACACTTTCAGGAGTCATGATCTCATAGGTTTCTCTATTTTTCAAAACACCGTCTTGGTGGATTCCTGACTCATGAGCGAATGCATTTGCGCCCACAACCGCTTTATTCGGTTGGACTACCATTCCGGTGATCGTTTTCACCAGGTAAGAAGCTTTTGCGATCTCTTCTGTTTGGATCCTGGTTTGTATTCCGAATTTATCCTTACGTGTACGAAGTGCCATGACTACTTCTTCCATGGCGGTATTTCCGGCTCTTTCTCCGATACCGTTTACAGTACATTCTACTTGTCTTGCTCCGTTTTGGATCGCAGCCAAACTATTGGAAGTAGCAAGTCCTAGATCATTATGGCAATGTGCGGAGAAGATCGCCTTCTCACTTCCTTTCACATTTTGGATCAAAAATTTGAATAATTCTCCGTACTCGTACGGTGTTGTATATCCTACAGTGTCCGGGATATTGATTGTGGTCGCACCAGCTTCTATCACAGCTTCACAAAGTTCTCTTAGGAACTCAGGCTCGGAGCGAGTGGCATCCTCCGGAGAAAATTCCACATCATCCACATGATCTCTGCAGATTTTGACAGCCTCTACGGCCATTTTCAAAACCTCGGAAGCATCCTTTCCTAATTTGAATTTCATATGAATGGGAGAAGAAGCGATAAAAGTATGAATTCTTCTTTTTTTAGCGGGAATGATCGCTTTGGCAGCGGCTTCTAGATCAGGACGGACAGCTCTTGCGAGTGCCGCTATGATTGGACCTTCGATCTCTCTGGAAATTCTTTGGACAGCTTGGAATTGGACGGGAGAAGAAACCGGGAAACCTGCTTCGATCACATCCACATTCATTTTTGCGAGTTGGAGTGCGATCTCTATCTTCTCATTCTCGCTCATCGCCGCACCTGGGCATTGTTCTCCGTCTCGGAGAGTGGTATCGAAAATCCGAACAAAATCCAAATTTGAGTTCATATGCTTGGAAAACTTCCCTAACTCCAAAATTATAGTCTGAATTGGGCCGTAAACCCAATAAATACCGGGTTTTGCGCTTTCGGAGGTTAGACTTAATACATGGACCAACACTCCCTTAGTTTTTTTGGAGCCAGTTTAAAGGCCGAAAATTGTACCGAAGCGGCAAAACTTTATTCTGAACTTTTCGGCGGAGAAGTCCAAGTTTTTAGTCCTGGTCATGCTGAACTTCTATTTTTCGAAAACCAAAGAGTGATCTTTAGTAAAGAAACGGAAGACTGTCCCGTATCTCCCGGCACCCTCGTTTGGAAAATTGATCGGGAGAAGGTCCCTTTATTCGAAACCAAACTATTAAGCTTTGGATTTGAGAAGGAATCGGAAACCAGTAAGTATTCTTCTTATCTAGACCCTTGGAAAAACCGGATCTGGTTGTACTGATTGTAAAACTCTTGGCGTCTTTGCGACTCTGCGTGCTATTAAAACTGTTATAATTGGCGCACAGAGTCACGGAGCCACAAAGAGTAGAAGGTCTTGGTTTTTTTGACCTTAGTTTCTCAGTGAATCTTTGTACAAACTTTTAACCGGGATAAGGTTGGACTTCTTCTTTTCCTTCTTTGAGAGCTGCTTCTGCCATTTTATGAGCGTCTTCTCCTAGATATCTTTCGATCCAGTAATGGGCGAGGTAGATCAAAGGAGTGATCCCGATCGCAATAAAGATCTTATAGAAGAAGTTGGTATAAGAAATAGAATTCAGAGTTTGGAAATCATAGGTTCCCCAGTACGCAACAAAGATGACGACATAAGAATCCAATAGTTGGGAGAAGATCGTGGAACCTGTGGCTCTCAGCCATAGAAGTTTATTTTTGGTTTTTTTACGGATCAAATGGAAAACTTGGATATCCACTAACTGCCCAATCAAGTAGGCCACGATAGATCCCGTGATCACTTGCCCTGTGTTAAAGAATACAACCTGAAACGAATGATCGTCTACGGGTGAATTTCCTGCGGCAGGAATTGCCATGTCTAGTTGCAGAAGGAAGAATGCCAAAACGATCATTACCATTCCGACTAGAGTGAGGTATCTGACACCTCTTCTTCCATAATATTCATTCAAAAGATCCGTTACGATAAACGTAATGGGGAAGGGAATCACTCCCAAAGTCATAGTTAATGCCTTGTTCCCGATCAGCACTTGGAACCATTTGGAGCCGGTCACTTCTGCCATCAAAAGGAAGGTTATGAAGATGGATCCTAAAACGAAAAATAGTTTGAAGGGCCGGTGAAACTGCATCTGAGGAAAAATCTTGCGAATTAAGTCTCTGTCAATCAAAGAACAGATGGGATTCCCACAAACGTTTGACAGACAGGCCAACTATAAATCACTGGAAGAGAGTCGGTGCTTTACTTTTAGCCTCCACGATTCGATAAATATATAGAGCTCAAATGAATCCAAACGATGAACCTTACACCCCAGAGGACTTAAGCCGTCCAGTGCCATACCAACCTAAAAAACAGCCTATCTGGCAATCAAGCCTAGTGAGTCTGACTTGGTTGGTACTTTCCGGAATTTCTTTTTATCTAGGACTCCAAGCCTTAAAGGCAGATCCTAAGCCTAGTTCTGCCCAAGCTGGAACAGAGCAGGTAGCATTTCAAAATACTACTTTAAAATCGGACCTGGCTCCTACAGAGGGTGCTTGGGAATCTTGGAAGAAATGGTGGAATTCTAACAATGCTAGTTCAGAGTCTGATGGGACTTCCAATACTGTAAGTTCTTCCGAGCCTGAGTCTGAAGACGATCCTGCTTTCAGAGCTTCTACTTGGTTCTCGGACTATGAAGCGATGAAACGTACTGTTCATCTATACAATGAGATCCATCCGTTTATTTATGGATTCAAAGGAAGAGAAACAAATAGCGGAGATCTTTATTCTCTTTGGGGATCCGCTCAAAAACATGCACGCGTTGCTGAACTTAAATCCTTAAACCCAAAAGTTAAGATCATTCCTACAATTTTCCGCTGGGAAAATAAGAATGAAAAAATCTCCGAGAACATAGGTTTGAACGGACGTAACGATATCAGAGATAAACATATCCAGAATATTCTATACGAAGTTGATACTTATAATTTTGACGGTATTGATATAGATTACGAAGGAATGAGCTGCGAGAAAAAAGAAAAGTTTGAGGAGTTCATCGTTCTTCTTTCCAAAGAGATCCATAAACGTGGTAAACTTCTTTCCGTTGCTGTTCACCCTAAAACTGCGGCTAAAAAATCCAGCCAAAAAGCATGTAAGGGTTTAAAAGAAAAAATTAATATGGACTTTGCCGAGAATTGGAGAGGTCCGATGACCCATGATTACGCTTTCTTAGCAAAACATGCAGACCGTGTAAAAGTGATGGCTTATGAGCTTCATCCTCGTAAGTATAGAAACCCGGGACCTGGCCCTCAGGCTCCTAATGTTTGGATCCGAAATATCATCACTTACGCTAAAGAAAGAGTTCCTGCTAAAAAATTGTACATGGCGATTCCTACTTACGGATACGATTGGGCTTTGAATTGTAATGCAAAGATTAAGTCTGTATATTGGTCCGATGCATTAAAACGCCAACAACTTGGTGTGACCAAACAGCCTACGAATATCAGCCAAGTTTTAGCTGATAATAAGAACTCTGGATCTTGGACAAATCTTTCCAAGTTCAGCTGGGTTCACGAAGGTAAAACTTACGAAGATCCAAGTATCTGGTACAAGTCGGAAGGTTGTGATCGTGTAGCTTTCTTCATGAACAGAAAAGCTTTCGAAGAGAAAATGACCTTATTAAGATCTTATGATATAGGTGGATTCTCTTTTTGGCAGTTATTATCTGATAATGATCCAGGCATCAACGATTACCTAGAATTACTTGTGACTAATAAACTTCCTCCGGTTCCTAAGGCAAAACAGCCTGTGGCTCCTACTCCTGACGTAAAACAAGCTCCTCCGGAAGAAGGTCAGGAAGAAGCCAAGAATACCCAGGATCTTGTCAAAAAATAAAACTACAATCATCACAGAAGATCCTTCCCTTGCGGCAAAAGTGCTGAAAGAGGGGGGGATCGTTCTATTTCCTACTGAGACTGTTTATGGTCTCGGTGCGGATTCCAGAAATCTTTCCTCTTGTTTAGAAATTTATAAAATTAAAGATCGTCCTGCGGATAATCCTCTCATCGTTCATCTGGGAAACCCTGCTCTCATTCCAGATATAGGAGAAGTTCCGGAAACTGCAAAGATCTTGATCAGACAATGTATGCCTGGTCCTTTAAGTCTGGTTTTAAAGAAGAAGGATAAATCCGTTTTTTCAACGGGACTGACTACAATAGCGGTAAGAGTTCCTTCTCATCCAAAGGCCTTGGAAATGCTTTCTTATTTTGGAGGACCGGTTTCTGCTCCTTCTGCAAATCTTTCTGGACAACCATCTATTACTAGATTAGATGATGCGATCTCAGAGTTTGATGGAAGAGTAGATCTGATCTTAAAAGGCGCCGAACCAGAGATAGGTTTAGAATCTACTGTTGCGGATTTTTCCGTTTTACCGCCTAAACTTCTACGTCCCGGATATTTTGGATGGGAAGAATTACAGAAATATGTTTCGGACTTAGAAGACTATAGTCAACTGAAGGAAGGAGAAACTCCTTCTAGCCCTGGACTCAAATATAGACATTATGCTCCCAAGGCAAAGGTAATCTTCTCAGAAAATCAAACTCCTGATAGAGAATCTGCAGCGATCGGGATCGGTCTGACCAGGGGTTGGAAATTTGCTTTGGATCTAAGAAATAACTCCGAGTATATGAAAAATTTATACTCTTTCTTTAGAGACTGCGATCGCCTTGGGATTCCGAAAATTTATTGTTTTCCACCTGCAAATGCTGCCGGCAAAGAAGCGCTCTTAAACCGAATTCTGAAGGCGCAAGAATAGTAGTGAGGCGCAGAGAATTTCCACACAGAGGCACAAAGTCACGGAGATTTCTTATTGTATCGATTTTAAACTCTGCGACTCCGTGGCCCTGTGTGAAAAAAACTTTGTGCCTCATCTTTCTCTGATGCTCAAATATTCGAAAGTTCCTGAGCAATCTCGGAGAGATGTAGGACTTCTAACGGGTTCTGCTTCTTCTCCGCATTCAATTTAGGAAAGAAAGAAAGTTTGGAGAGCTGCATTCCTGGTTTTAAATCCTGTATTAGATCCTTCCAGCTATATGTTCCCGGTAAATAACGCACATCTATCTTTTTAGATTTAAGTTCTTCTTTCAGATTTTGTAATATGTCTAAAAAGGAATCGCAGGAGTCTAAGAATCCTGACTTGCGGAAAGTTTCTCCTGTGAATACCCTTCCTTCTCCCCAATTTTTTTCTAACTCTTGGAAACTGGTTTTTCTGGATTCTATCACTCGACTATAGAATAAGTCTCTGGATCTCAGAACTTCTTTTTTTAAGAATTGTTCCGACTTAGGGGAAAGTTTACCATATTCGGAAAGAATATCTCTATGAGGATAAAATCCGATCCTTTCTTTTTGAACCCCGAATTTATCGTATAGTTTTTTTAATTCGAACCTCATCATCACTGCACCTATGGAGCCTACGATAGAATAAGGAGTTCCATGTATTTCTTTAGTGGCACAGGAAAGATAATATCCTCCGGATGCGGCAACATTCAATACATATGTGATGACAGGTTTTTCTTTCGAAAGTTTTTTGATCTCCCTATACAGAAGTTCTGAAACAAGTGCACTTCCGCCGGGTGAATTCATTTCTAAAACAACAGCCGCAACTTTCGGATCTTCTTTTAAATCTTTAAAAATTTCTTGGTAATATCTAAAGGAAACTTGTCTGGATCTGAAATCTTCTTCTCTTCCTAGATCAGGTAGAATGTTTCCTTGGATAGGAAGAACTGCAACGATTGGAACGGACTTAGGGATAAATGAAAAATTGGACTTTTTATGATATAATCTGAAACCTTTAGCACTCAGTCTTTTATATTTAGGTTTATCCGTTTCCTTCTCTTTTTTATAATTTTCGAATAGATAATTTTCTTCGAACTCGTCTTCTTCCACGAACTCTGTGATAAATCCGATCTTTTTTAGTTTTTCAGAACTGATAATAGGCTCTTCCAAAACTTTTATATCTAAATGGGAGGACTTCTTAAAACCTTCCGAAAGTAAATCGTTCAGATCCCTTAATAATGTTTCTAAATTTTTACGAGCAGGAGCGGAGAAGGATGTTCTTTGAAATGTTTCTCCGAATGATTTGAATGCTCCACTTGCATAAGTTTCTACACCTACACCGAATTTTTTAGCAGCTCCACCGAAAAAGTAAGGCTCTGCAGAAGGAAGTATAGGAAAGAATTCGGATGCGGAAGAAGAGTATCTGTATTTACATTGAGAGAGTAATAATAATGCCTTTGTTCCTCCGCCCAAACAGAAACCGGAAGTCTCGATCCCTTTTTCATTCAATGCCTGAATAGACTTACAGATATTCCAAACTTCTCCAAATCCGTATTCTGGATTAGAAATATGGAAAGAAACTTTTTTCAAACCTGGGACCTTTGTTAAGGCCTTCAATCCCAGTAAAAAATCTATCAAGAAGGGAGCTTCTTCTTTCGGGACCAATAGTTTGACAAAGAAAGATTTTTTATCGAAGGAAAAAGAAGAAGGAATTTCTAAATAGAGATGATCTCCCTTGCGGATAATCCAGGACAAGATCCTAAATCCTTGGAACAAAATCCGGATCGGTAAAAAAATAAGAGAGAACAGAATTCTAAACATTGGAAATTCCTTTTGGCGACCAAAGTAAAACGGACATTTATTCCGGAAAACGTAAAATTACGGAAGGAAAACCGCTTTTCAGCCTGGCTTTCCAGAATTTATCTGAAACCTAAGAGAGGGTTATTCGTTTGGATCATATCCGCATCCGAGGAGCTCGGGAGCATAATCTTAAGAATATCAATGTGGATATTCCGCGGGACAAACTCGTTGTGATCACTGGACTTTCCGGTTCAGGTAAATCTTCTCTTGCTTTCGATACGATCTATGCGGAAGGACAAAGAAGATATGTAGAAAGTCTTTCTGCGTATGCTAGACAATTTTTAGGCCAGATGGAAAAACCCGATTTGGATCTCATCGAAGGGCTTTCTCCTGCAATTTCTATAGAACAGAAGACCACACATCGTAACCCAAGATCCACTGTAGGAACTGTGACAGAGATCTATGATTATCTGCGCCTTTTATATGCGAGAGTTGGAAAACCCCATTGTCCAATCTGTGGAACTCCGATCCAATCTCTCTCCATCGACCAAATCACCGAAAGGATCTTAAATTTTCCCGAAGGAACTAAGATCCAAATATTGGCTCCGATCGTTTCCGGAAAAAAGGGAGAACATAAAGATGTTCTGGAGAAGATTCGAAAAGACGGCTTCAACAGGATCCGTTTGAACGGCGAGATCAAAACTTTAGACGAAGAAATCGTTCTCAAAAAAAGTTTTAAGGCGACGATTGAGATCGTAGTGGATCGTCTTGTGATCAAGGACGGAATACGTTCCCGTTTGACCGACTCAGTCGAAACTGCTCTTAAACAATCGGAAGGAATTCTTCTCATGGATGATGGGAAGAAGGACCATACATTCTCCCAAAAACTTTCTTGCCCGAATCACCCAGAAGAATCTTTACCCGAACTTTCTCCTAGATTATTTTCATTTAACTCTCCCTTCGGCGCCTGCGAGACATGTGACGGACTCGGAAGCCTTCTGGAATTTGATGAGGATCTTTTAATTACAGATTCGGAACTCTCCTTGGTCGAGGGTTGTATCGAAGCCTGGGCAGGAGCAAAGAGTAATAGTTATTGGTTTTTAACAACCGTTCATTCTTTGGCTAAAAAATTAAAATTTGATTATAATATTCCTTGGAAGGATCTTCCTAAGAAGGTAAGGGATACCATCCTTTACGGAGATAAAAATCTCAAAATAGATTACGATTTCAGAAATGAAAAATCACATTATGAATTCAGTAGAGAATTCGAAGGTGTGATCCCAAACTTAAAAAGAAGATATAAAGAAGGCTCAGAAGCAAGACGCCAGCAGTTAGAAGGATATATGACCAATCATAATTGTCCTGCTTGCGAAGGAAAACGTCTGAAACCTGTAAGCCTTCATGTAGAAGTGAATGGTCTGACAATAGATAAATTTTCCGCTTTCAGTGTGGAGAAGGGCTTAGACTTCGTAAAATCCATGAAGCCTAAGGGAAGTGAAGAAATAATCGCAAGACCTATTCTGAAGGAAATCCAACAAAGACTTACTTTCTTAAACGATGTGGGAGTGGGCTACCTAAGTTTAGAACGAGCCGCTGGAACTCTTTCCGGCGGAGAAGCCCAAAGGATCAGACTAGCTACGCAGATCGGATCCAGGTTACAAGGTGTATTATATATCTTAGATGAACCCTCTATCGGTCTTCACCAGAGAGATAATACTAAATTAGTAAATACTCTCAAGGATCTGAGAGATTTAGGAAACACCGTTTTAGTAGTAGAGCATGACCAAGAAACCATGGAAGAAGCCGACTGGCTGATCGATATGGGACCGGGCGCGGGTGTTCATGGTGGAACAATTGTTTGTTCCGGAACTCCGGAAGAAGTTTCTAAAAACAAAAATTCTCTTACCGGTAAGTTTTTATCCGGCAAAGAATTTATTCCGGTTCCTAAATCTGTCCGAACAGGAAACGGCAAAAAACTCAAGATCGTAAACGCGAAAGAGAATAATCTTAAAAACGTAAGTGTGGAGATCCCACTCGGCAAACTGATCGTGGTGACCGGTGTTTCCGGTTCGGGGAAATCCACCCTGATCAACGATATCCTCTATAATGCAGCGGCTCATAAAGTGATGAAGATGAGGACTGTCTGGGGAAAACACGAGAAGATCACAGGTCTGGAAGAAATAGATAAGATCATCAATATAGACCAGTCTCCTATCGGTAGAACTCCTAGATCTAACCCGGCCACTTATACAGGGCTTTTCACAGTAGTACGCGACATGTTTGCGGGGTTAGAAGAATCCAAACTCAGAGGTTATTCTCCGGGAAGATTCAGCTTTAACGTAAGTGGGGGACGATGTGAAACCTGTGAGGGAGACGGTATCCTAAAAATAGAGATGCACTTTCTTCCGGACGTATATGTGACCTGCGATGTTTGTAAAGGAAAACGTTATAACCAAGAAACATTAGAAGTTCGTTATAAAGGTAAAAATATTTACGAAATCCTGGAAATGACTGTAGAAGATTCAGTTCCATTCTTTGAGAATATTCCTGCTTTAAAAAGAAAACTGGAAACCTTGGGCGAAGTCGGCCTTGGCTATATCAAATTGGGGCAGCCTGCTACAACATTCTCTGGCGGAGAAGCACAAAGGATTAAACTGGCCACCGAATTATCTAAACGGCCTACTGGAAAAACATTGTATATTCTGGATGAACCTACAACCGGCCTTCATTTCGAAGACGTTCGACATTTGATGACTGTTTTGCATACTCTTGTGGATCGTGGAAATTCCATGATTGTGATCGAGCATAATCTGGATGTGATCAAACAAGCGGATTGGATCATCGACCTAGGACCTGAAGGAGGAGAAGGTGGTGGAAAGATCATCGCTGAAGGAACTCCAACGGAGATTGCAAAGGTCAAAGAATCTTTTACAGGCCAATACTTGAAAAAAGTTTTGGGAAATCCAGGGAAGAAGGCAGGTTAAATTTTCCATCCAATGATGAAAGAATTAAGAGAGAAACTTTCTTCCTTTCCTCCGGGAGAATTCAGATCCGTTTATAAATCCTCTTTGCCAGATATAGCAAAGGCAGGACTACTTAATGCCTTAAAAGACGGCGGATTCAGAGCATTTCACGAAAAGTTAATATTAATTCCTTCTTTTCCCCATGGGATAGGAGTTGGGGTAGGGCTGATGGCCCAAACAAATGTAGCCGGAAAGATCCTGAAATTAGTTCTCGGTTCCGAAGAGGGAGCTTCTATCCGAGAAGAATCCAAAAGTTTGGTATTGGAGCTCCAGGATAGATTAGTAAACGGCCTCGGAATTTTGGGACTTGGAGTGAGTGAACCAGGTTGGATGGGAAAACTAACCAATCTTACATCTACGGCAAAAGTACTTCTGAGTGGAGAAATTGAATTAAATTTTCACAAAGGATTCGTAACAAACGGCGCAGATGCAGAAGGTTACTTGGTCGTAGCCAGAGAAGAAGAGAAAAATCGTTTCGGAGTATTTTTTATTCCAAGAGATTTCCCCGGTTTAAAAATCGAAGAGGTGTATCTGGACGTCGCTAGAGAAGCTACCCATTGTAAGATCACAGGTGAAAATTTCAAAATCCCTTCTCATTATCATTTTATAGAAGATTATTCTAAACTAGGTGCCGATATCCATTTGTCAGAAATGTTATCCGCCGCAGTTTTATTCTGTGGAGCCATCCGTAAAATTGTTTCCGATCTAAGCCACGGAAACGAATCCAGAGAGAGATTTTCCGTTTTGGGAAAACTCTGGGACCTGAGCGGACTACTTTACGGAAAATGTTTGGAAATTTCCGACAAAAAGGATAAGGATCCGAATTACAAAATAGAAGAGGATCATCCTTATGGATACGAAGCAATCTTGGACGAATGTATCTCTATCTTAGAATCGATTCCGAACTTCGATCATAAAAAAGAATATCCTGACCTGGGACTTTTCTGTACAATCCATCCCGCCAGAAGTCCTGTATATATTAAGAATAGGCTCAAACAATCCAAGAGTTGGAGAAAATTCGGAAACTTTAAAGAAGTTTAATCTGAACCTTCGTATTGGAGTTCCAACATAAACAACTTCAGTGAGAATGATGATGAGCCGGATGATCGTGAGTATGGTGATGGTGTCCCCATTCTTCCGAATCGATATCATGCAGAGTTTTTGCAATGATCCCGTCAATCGTATGAGTGGTAGAAGGATCTTCCAATTGCAGATAGATCTGCTCGAACTTCCATTCCCCTCTCAAAAGTTCGTAAGCTTCTTTTAGAATTTTTTTATGATCGGATCCTTGAGTGATTTGGACTCTAAACGCACAAGCATGGATCCCTTTTGTTAAGGTCCAGGTATGAGCAGAAAGAAGCGAATCCACACCTTTGATATGTAATAGATCTTTTTTCAAATGATCCCATTCATCAAATGTGGGAGAAGATTCTAAAAGTATAAGAAGACTTTCCTTAAGGATAATAGCTGCTGCTCTTAGTATAAAAATAGAAAGAACCAAACTGAGTAATGGATCGATCCAGGTCCAGGCAAAAAGACGGATTAAAATCGCACCTACTAAAACTGCAATTGTACCAAATAGATCATTCAGAACATGAAGATAAGCAGTCCGCAAATTGATATTATCTGCAGAAATTCTTTTTAAAAGCCAGACCGAAATCAGATTGAGACCGATTGTCCCTAAACTGAAAACCAACATAGATTGGGTTTCAATTTCTTGATGGTGACGGAATCTCTGGACAGCTTCGTATATAATAAAAATCGAAATTGCCGAGATTAGAATGGAATTCAAAAATGCGGCAAATACTTCTACCCTGAAGAATCCAAAGTTCATTTTTGCATTTGGTTTTTTGTCAGAAACAAGAACCGCAAATATACTCAGTAAAAAGGCAAATGAATCCGAGATCACATGGCCTGCGTCTGCCAAAAGTGCCAAACTTTTACTTTGAGTGGAACCGAATATTTCCCAGGAAAAGATTCCGATGGAAAGAAAGAACGCAAAAACTAAACTACGTAATGCATCTTTCCTTTTAGGACGGAGAATTGCCTGTCTCGCAAAAGGTTCGAAATTAGAGGATGAATGAGAATCTTTTTCCAATGCCGAAAGAGACCTTAGTGACTCTTGCCGCTTTGAGGCTCTAAGACGATATCTACTCTTCTGTTCAAGGAACGGTTTTCGGGAGTATCATTGGAAACAATCGGTTGGTGTTCCCCGTAACCTGCCACAGAGAAATTCCTTGCATCCAGGTTTTTACTCTCCAGTAAAAAACGAACTACGGAAAGTGCTCTTTCTGTAGACAATTGCCAGTTATCATTAAACTTTTTATTACGTATTGGAATATTATCCGTATGACCTTCTACAATGATTAGGTTACCGGGATACTTGACTAAAATCTCTTTGATCTTATCCAGAGCTGGGAAGATTTGTTTTTTCAATTCTGCAGAACCGGAATCGAATGAAATTTGATCATCTATATTGATGACTAGTCTATTATGAAAACGTTTTACACGGATCTGTCCTTTAGCGATCTCTCCGGAAAGTTTGGATTCGAGTTCGTTTGCCTGTTCTGCCAAACGATTCAATTCTCTTTTTTGGTCTTCGTTTAAGTTTTTGAGTTTGGAAAGACTATCCTCTAGCTCTTTAATCCTTGCTTCCAGGCCGGCAATTTTGGACTCATATTCTCTTTTGAGCTCGTCCATTTTGCGGATACATCCAAGTCTTTCTTTTTCCAGCTCGGACTTTAATTCGGAAATGAGGTCTTGGTACTTTTTGGACTGCCTTTCGTTCTCTTCGATCAGTTCTTTTTCTTTATTCCCGCTCTTCGTTTTGAGAAGTGCGATCTGATTTTCCAAGGCACGGATCAGTTCTGCGGCAAGTTCTCTGTCCTTTTCCCTGAAGGATTTTTCGCCCGCGAGCTGCTCTTCCAGATTTTGGATCCTGGCATCCAAGCTAAGTTTTTCTTTTTTAGCGTTTTCAATTTCGTTTCTGTAGCGCAATCTAAGGGAATCTAACTCTATTCTCAGAGTGGCGTTTTCATTATAGAGTTTATTGTATTCCCAAGGAAAATAAAATGCGTCTGAAAATATCGGCAAAGAAAATAGGAATAGAAGAACGGGAGTAAGTCGGAAAAAAAAAGGTTTCATAGTCAGATTAGGAGAACTAGGTTCTATTCTAAGGCTGCGAGCCCCCAGTCAAATGAAAAACTCTTGTACCAAAAATCAGGAAATTCATTGAACCGATAAATTCTATCAGGATTCTGTCATAGGGGGAGGGACGCCTACATGGACGAAACAAATAGCACTAAGGAAACTTCTTCCCTGAAGGCAAATCCGCAATCCGGGGATTGGATGGATTCCTTCCTCGAAAAGATAGAGAAAAAGGACAATAAGTTCCTACTCAGTTTTACTTCTACCAATCACCCTGCAGATATCGCCGAAGTCCTGGAAAAGCTGGATATCGACGATGCATTCTACGTATTTAAACTCTGCGATTATGAACAACAGTCCGAAATCTTAGTCGAGTTCGACGAAGACCTTCAAGCGGATCTGATCTCTCGCCTGAATATGAAGGAGATCTCTCCGATCGTCGAAAATCTGGAAACAGACGACGTTACAAACCTAATCTCCGAGATTCCCAAGGCAAAAGCTGAGGAAATTCTAAATTCCTTGGACCGGGAAGATTCTTCTCAGATCCGGAAGCAGCTAAATTTTAGGGAATATACAGCCGGTCGTTTAATGACCACTGAGTTTGCCTCCGCCTATGAGACTGACACAGTCAGAAAGGCCATCATCAAGTTAAGAAGGGTCGCTAAAGAGACGGATGATATTTACCTTCTCTATGTAACGGATGCGGAAAATCATTTAAAAGGATTTATCAAATTAAAGGATCTATTCCTCGCCCCCCTGAACCAAAAGGCGAGCAGGCTCGTGAAAGAGGAAGTTTTCTCCATTCATTATGATACGGACCAGGAAGAAGTGGCCCGTATTTTTAGAAAATACGACTTAGTTTCTGCCGCCGTTGTGGACGATCTGGATCGAATCATCGGTCGGATTACTGTCGACGATATCTTGGATATCGTTCAAGAGGAAGCTTCCGAGGACATTTTGAGGATGGGGGGAGTTTCAGAAGAAGAAAGATTGAACACTTCTATCTGGGATTCCATCCGAAGAAGATTGACCTGGCTTGTGATCAATCTTGGAACTGCGGTGATTGCGGCTTCAACGGTTGCACTTTTTCAGGACACAATCCAGTCCTTTGTGTTACTTGCGAGTCTTATGCCAATAGTTGCTGGTATGGGAGGAAACGCAGGTACCCAATCCATTACGGTTGTGGTACGAAATATCGCTACTGGGGATTTGAGCCAATCCAACTGGACAGTCGGTTTTAGGAAAGAAGGCATTATTGGGCTAATCAATGGCCTCACGATTGGTGCGATCACAGGACTTGCCGTATTTTTTTATACGGGAAAACTTGCACTGGCGATTGTTATCTTTTTAGCTATGCTTGCGAACCTGATCGTAGCAGCCCTCGTAGGGGCCTGTATCCCAATGCTACTAAAAGTGGTTGGGATTGATCCTGCAATTGCGTCTTCCATATTTGTAACAACTACAACGGACGTGTTCGGCTTCTTCTGTTTCTTAGGGCTTGCCACACTGTTCTTGCAATATTTGGTATAGTTGGAAAATTCGAATAAAATTATAAATTTCCTTGGATAGGAGAGGCCAATGTTTCGTGTTTCGGTTTGCCGAACTTTTTTAGCAGGTTTTGCGGTTCTATATTGTTTATCATTTATTTCTTGTATTAGCACAGGAGGAACAACCCAATCTCCGGAAACTCCAAAAGGAGAGGTTCTTCCCAATCCAGCCGGAGAGAATGAGGAGATCATAGACGAAGAAGGTAGAGTCGTGAAGATCAGCACTGTTGATCCTGCTTCCTTCCAAAGCCAGTCCAAAGACAGCGCCGAGTATTTTAGAGTCCATATCACAAGCGAATCTTACCAGGTCCGTCAGATCAGAGGTTCCAAGTATATTCGTAGAAAAGTGGATAAAGGCGGAGACGCGCTCATCAGCGAAGAACTAGTAAAATATAACCGGATTAATTTTAACGACGACGGGATCATCTTAGTGATCTTGAACGGAAATACAGGTGCAGTAGAAACGATCCGTTTTAATACAAGAGTTCCTAGAATCAATAACCTAGCTAAGATTATACAAAATGATGTAACCCGTTGGTCTATGGAACATTCCGAAGAAAAGCCTGTGGTTACTAAGTATCAAATTCACTATACGATTAAATTGGAAAATAAATCCAATACGACTAGAGACACTGTTAAAGAAGAGCTCAAGGGTGAAGTGAAGAAGAGATAATTTTTTCTTTACAATCCGCACATCAGTCTGAATTCTCGATGAATATCGAGAATTCAGACCATCTGGCCTTTCTTCCTCTTCTCGCTTCTCAACCACTCCAATCTTCTCTCTCCACTTAGCAACTAACGCATCGAGTCCAAATACTTTTAGATTTTTGTAAAAGCAGAATTCGTTTAGATAAAGCTGTGAATACTCGGGACGAATGTATCCGTAAGATGAAAATGCTTGTTTGATTACTCTGTGGTTTCCTTCCGCGTATTGGACATGCACTCCGTCCTTACTCCATCTGTTTCTTGCCCAGCGATGTCTTTTGTCTTTCGAATGCGCGGTATGATTCACCATTCTATGATTTCTATATACCGATAACCATGGGTATCCGCTATCTGTGAAAATTGCTGTATTGTCTGGGATACTTTTTTTGAATAGCGGCCCGAGTGTATTCATCTTTTGGTTCGGCACGGAATCTAATATGAGCGCTCCGTTACTTGCGGCGATCGTATGCACCATCGTTCCTATTTGCTTTCCACCGAGTTTATCGCTCATGTATATAGAAGCCGTGCATCCCTTGGATTTGTGCCTTTTACGGCCTTTGTTAGCTCTCTGGGAGGCAGAGTAGAGGACCATTGTATCTGCGTTTGTTATTGTCTTTCCTTTGAGCGATTTTTGAAGAAGTTTCTTAGGATTTTGCTTAGCTAATGTCCGCTTTTCCTTGTATATGCGTTCGTTTTTGCGACCATGAGTTTTGTTTGGGTATGCCTGATCTGTTGGAAATTCGAATTTTCTATATTCTTGTTCGAGTTTGGAATATAGTAGTTCTTGAAATACTTCTCTTTGCTCACTTGCGAATAATTGTATTCTACGTTTGAGAAGAAGTGCTGATTTATACGAGATTCCCGTTTTTCTAACTATCTCTGATGCCGTTACAACTTTTGGACTTTGTTTGTATGATTCATCTAATACATATCCGAATACCCAAAGAGGAAGCTTAAAATGGTGCAGGGGAGTATATGAAAGTCTGGATGCTTGGTAGTGACAGATCTCGCAGCGAATGAGATAATCTCTTGTACTGATCTTTTTGGTGAGTTGGATTTCGCAAATAGGGCAAAATTTTGGGTAGAAATTATCTAAGAAGTATTCTGTTATACGTTGGTAAAACTGGGAATTAATAGGTCCTTCTATACCGCATTTGTGCGGATTAGCGAGGAAGAATATGGACCTTTTGAAGAGTTTTCCAGGTTCCCTGTATGTGCCATTGAGCGTTTTGCATTTCATCTTAAGAAATTAATCTTCGTGGGTAAGAATGAGTAAATTAGATAAATTACAATTTATACGAAAAAACCTGACTTTCGAAATTGTTTGAAAAATATGTTTAAATTTGTGTCGTCTAATTTTGTATTTTGAAGGAATTTTATATATTTGGGATGCCTGATCTGATCCCTGATCTAAAATTAATGTTTCTGGACCTTTCTATATTACACTCACTAAACTGCTTCTTTTTTTCCGTATATTAAGCATACAATTTATTAAAAAGACTGAGACACGATCTTTTTCACCGCCGATTGAGATTACATGGAATCATTGCCATTTAATACAAAAATGATGTTAATCCTTACTCCCTTACCTGATGATCTTTGGGAATCCTTGAAAGTTAAGATAAAAGGAAAAGAGGATAGCGATTCAAAACCATTAGTTGGGCGTCCAAAAAGTAGCGATAGGTATATTCTTGCTGGAATTGTTTATCGTATGGAGCACGATATATCTTGGAAAGAGTTGCCCGCGAGATTTGGGAAACGTTCTACAATTCATTCTCGATATCGACAATGGATGCAAGATGGAACTCTAAAATCGTGTAAAAATAAAATTCTCCAATATTACTGGGACAATTTCGGGATCGAACTTGATTGGCAGATATTAGAAGGAAAGCGGGTAAAAAGAAAATCTAAGGATTTGAATGATACCGAAGAGGTTGAAATGTCAGAGGAGATTGAAGAAGAGTAAATTAAATCACAATTATCCTGAATAATGCATTAAATTAGTCTGTCTTTTTATTTATTATAAGTTCATTTACGATTCTTTTTATTTAAATGTCTTTTTGCATAAAATGATCGACAGATATTACAGGTATATCTTTCCAGTTAGACGTAAAGTAGGGAGAAATAGTGTCTCTTCTCATTCGCCAGGACCTTTTTCCAAAACCAGTGATAGCAGTCCTTATTTTGCCAGTATAGTATCGATTGTTGATGCCTACTACAGCTTCAGTAATCCTATCATCTGAATCGCCGTAAAAGAGATCTTTCTGTATTTGATCCTCATTTACTAAGGCGGAAAGCATAACTCCTGACTTCTTATATAAAAAATCAGATCGATAGATTTGTTTAAGAGCTTGTATACAATAGTTTTGTAATTCGAAGAGATCTCTAGTAGCGACTGGTATTTGGACTCTAACAGATTGAGAATATTGTTTTTCATCTGTTTTGAAAGGATCTGTTCGGATATATATTGTCAAAGTTCGAGCATATCGTTCCTCTCTCCAGAGTTTCTCTACTGCACGAGTGAGATAAGTACAAGTAGCTTCAATTAAGGAATCTAAATCGTGTATTCTTTCCCCAAAAGCTCTAGCAACAACAATTTCCTTTTTAGTCTGAGGCACATCATCTATCTCGTAGCAAGCATAACCGCAAAGCTCATAAGCTGTTCTTAATCCAACAACTGTCATATTCTTACGTATCCAGTTCTTACGAAGCTGGCTAAACTCCCAGGCATTACTTACCCCAATAGAAGCTAAAAGACTTTGGTAGGCGGGTCCTATTCCCCAAATCTCATTAATGGGAACTTTAGTAAGTATTGCTTCCGTATCTTGTCCTATAAGAAATATTCCTTGTTTACTTTTATCTTCTTTAGCGAGGTAATTTGCTACTTTAGCTAAGGTCTTTGTTGAACCAATGCCGACGCACACAGGAAGCCCTAACCATTGTTCCACACGAGCTTTAATTTCTTTCGCAAATTCTCTTAGATCTTTCTTAGCCTTAGCCATATGCGTTAACTCAAGAAAGCATTCATCAATAGAATAAACTTCTACGTCAGAACAAAGAGTCTCTAGAACCTCCTGGAAACGAGAAGAAATATCCCCATAGACAGTGTAATTACTAGAAAGAGTAATAAGTTCTTTATTCCCGAGAATTTCCTTAGCCTGAAACACAGGCATACCCATCTTGATCCCTAGTGCTTTTGCTTCTTCACTTCGAGAAACAGCACATCCATCATTGTTGGACATGACAATGACTGCTTTCCCTTTTAGATCCGGTCGGAACAGACGTTCACAAGAAACGTAGAAGTTATTTACATCAACTAAAGCAAAGATTCGGTTCTTGTTAGAATCGATGGATTCCAAAAGAAATGATCCCCCAAATTTCTACATCTCCCTCAGGTTCTATAGGAACGAGGTTTAAGTTGTTATCTCTTTCTAAGAAAAATAACCTATCACCAACTTTCCCAATCTGGCGGATTGTAAAGTTGCCAGCATATGTAACGACTGCAATTCGTCCGTGACTTGGAGGAATTGAACGATCAATAACAACATGATCTCCATCGTGGATACCGTACTCACTCCAACCATTCCCGGAGATGCGCATGTAAAACGTTGTAGAAGGGTTTATTTCCAACAGATCCTTTGGATCTAGCCTTTTCCGAAGGTAATCATCGGAAGGTCTAGGGAATCCGGCGGCTAAGGTAAAATTTAGCAATGGAATCTTAACTGTGGATTTTTCTATATAAATCTGAGCTTGACTCATAATCTATACGTATATATAGTAAATATTTACTGAGGCAAGTACTTCAGAATAATTCAGGAGAATTTTCTTCGATATATACTTCTTTGAGACAATTCTCATCATAAATGCGGTTTTTGGTGCTTATGACCTGTTTCGAGACAGGATAAACTTCCATTTTCTCAGCCGGATAAGTTTGAAAAAACAAAGCTATGTCATCCTTATGGGATAATTTCTCGTCTAACCAATGCTCGTAACTTTCCGGCGGAAGTATAATAGGCATCCGTCGCTTTTCATGATATTTCGCGACTAACTCATTTGCCTCAGTTGTAATTATTGCAAAAGTGAAAATTTCACTACCTATATCCTGATTTAACCACTTAGAAAAAACGCCAGCCATTCCAAAAGGTAATCCGTCTTTCAATCTAATAGCGTAAGGCTGTTTTGCTCCACTGGCTCCAGTCGATTCGTAAAATGCATCAACCGGTATTATACATCGTTGAGTTAGTATTTTACTCTTAAAAGATTTCAGTTCAAAGATAGTTTCACTCTTTGCATTAAAGGTAGAATACTGCATGGCATCTTTAAAGCTTTTAGAACCTTCATTAATAAGCCAGAAGGTTGCATCCTCAACAGTATAATCAATTCCAGGTTTAAGAATAATATCAGCCTTATCCGTTAAAGTGATATTGTATCTACTTATAGGTTCCTTTTTAGGTTTAGCAAAAAGAAAAGGTTGGGCTTTGGACCAGCGATTAGATTGAGCTATTCGAGAGCACATTGTAAGCAAAAAGAAGACAGAAGGATAAGAGAAAAATCAACACTTAATAACTTAAAGCTCTTGTTAAAATTTTGAGGAAATGCCTGATCTGCTGCCTGATCTAATTAAAATAGTTCTTGGACTTATCTAAAGTAAAGAGACTTAAAGTCTCATCCCTTATTTTCTTTTACTCTTTTCATCAAAGCCCGAAAGTGGAACATTTATTAAATCCTTCGGATGGACTCCTAAAGCGTCTGCAATTTTGAATAAACTTTCCAAATTCGGAGCATTTATTCCGGATTCAATTTTCTGATATGTTCTTACTCCCATATTCATACCGGAAACTTGCTCTTGAGTTAAATTCTTTTCAATCCTCAATTCCTTTATTCTTTTGCACACTCGATTCTTAAAAGTGGAATAATCCATTGTCCGTTATTTTAACGGGAAGCCGTCCAAAAGACCACGGACATAAGAACACGTATATAAATACGTATTGCATTAGGAATCCCTTCTGTTAATTATTGTCAATAAATAACACTTCGATAAGTGGAGATGGGAATTAACCTGTATGAATCGGCATATACAACCAGTCTTAGAAACTATATTTGCGATAGTTTGCATTTTTCAAATTTCATGTACATCTCTTCCGGGAAAGCTATTTGTAAAACTTAATGAAATAGATAATTCAGTTGAAGCTTGCCTGAATTACTTGGCTGGCAAGAAAGATTCGATTCATTCGGTTTTAGGTGAATTATCTGCAAGCGATCAGCAGCAACTTCTAAAGGCAAATGGCCAAATTTCAAGTTTAGTACCAGTATTCTCATATTTTCCTTATAATGGAACAGGAGGATTGGCATATTCATTTGGAGGGAACTTATATTATTATCAAACTTCCGAAAAAATACTGAGTTCTTCAGAGGTTATGGATTGGAAATGCGTAGAGAAAGTAAGACTAGAAATTGATAATCAGTTTGAAGAAGCGTCATTTATGTACGCTATGAATCCTAATAATGTAGCACCGATTTGGGCCAAAGTAAAAAGGGCATCGGATGTTTACTCTCAGTTAAGCAAACTAATAATTAATAGGTCTGAGTTCTTAATTGGATATTTGTATCTACCCGTAATTTATGGAATGAGCAGCACAAATCAAAACTATAACTTTGCGTGCCAGTTTTTGGATGTTGCAGGTCCAACTGCAATACTAGCATACTCGAAGAGTTCAAATACAATTCAGAAACAAGCATTCCTTTCGAATTCATATATGATCGTTGAACTTTCAAAGAGATCATTTTGTAAATAATACCTGCATGGTTTTTCGAGATAGAATGTTGGCTTACTTAATACTAATGGTTAGTCTCATCTTATTTTTCAACTGTATTTTTGATCGAACGGCTATTCCTGAGTTATTTCGTTCTGAATCAATTAATAGTAAAATTAAGAATGATGGAACAAATTGTCCCTTCGGAAATCCATTAGCGACAGATCCTAAACGTTACGGAAAGATTCATATTATTCATAGAGAAGGATATACGCTCGGACATAGTTCAAAGTATCGAATGGCGATTTGGGTTTGTGAAGAGATCTTATCGGAAGAGCTACTGGGGAAAGCAACGAGAAGAAATCACTTTAAGCCGGAACCTCTTTTATCAAAAGGAGAGCGTGCTGAACTTTCAGATTATAAAAATTCGGGATACGATAGAGGACATCTGGCAGCAGCAGACAACTATAGGAGTGATCAAAGATTAAATGATGAGAGTTTTTATCTTTCGAATGTTGTTCCGCAAGATCATTCTTTTAATGCAGGGATTTGGAAGAAGCTCGAAGAGCAAATTCGATCGTGGGTTAAAAGATATAACCGGGTTATCGTGATCACTGTCCCAGTCTATATCGATGACAAAAATCAATTTCCAAGATTTATCGAAAAGAATAACGATCTTACTGTACCGAACCATTTCTTCAAAATACTAGTCCGAGATGAAAACGGTTCTACCTTACTATTAGCCTTCTTAGCTAAGCATAAGAAGGCAACAAATATATCGTTAGAGAGTTTCCTTACAACGGTTGATCTCGCAGAGGAACATACGCAATTGAATTTTCTACCTAATATACCCGATGTAGATGAAAGTTTAGAAGCTACGGTTGGAGTTTATTGGCCCTAAAAGTATATGTAACTCTATAACTTTCTGCCAAAGACTCTTTAGCGGCCGCTATAATACATCACTAAGGTAATTATTTTAGGGTCTATTTTACTTTCATTGTATTATCAATCTGTCAAATCGCCATAAAATGTTTAACGTTGAAGTGAAGCATAACTTAAAAAACTTCGAAGAGCAAACCAATGATAAAAAAATCTTATAATTTTACATTTTGACATAATAGTCATGAAAACTTGTGGGTAGTTGACATGGTCTTAAAAATCATGGTCCTGAGTGAGAATGGATATATTCCATCGCTCAAAGCGTAAAAAGTATGAGGAAAAACGTAAATGCTTAATAAACATAAAATTAGAATATTCTTTTTCTCTGTTATTCTAACTTGCTCATCCTTATTTATCGCCTGGAATCCCTTAAGACCATTTCTTAAATATCTCACTTCGGCAATGACTGGTACTGAATCAAGTATTCCGCTTCCTCTTCCTAATATCCAAGTTGGGATAACAGGAAAACCAGCTTTTTCTTTAAATGTGCAAATTCCTCCAGGAGCTGGAGATATTGCTCCTTCAGTCGCAATCAATTATACAACTAGCGCGAATCAATCCATTGTCGGTAGAGGGTGGAGCTTAAGCGGCTTTCCTAAAATTTCTAAAAATCCCGGTATGGGAATTCATTTCGGTTCTTCCGACGGATATAGTTCCAATATTTTAGGAGACTTTATATCAACAGGAAATGGTGGCGTATATAGAACTAAGATTGAATCGTTTTATAAAGCTACTTTCGACGGAACTTCCTGGGTTCTTCGTGATACTACCGGATCGACGTATGTATATGGCGGAAATAATGCAAACGGTTCTAATTCCATTGTTCAAGGCGATTCTGGTCCGGTCGCTTTCTACTTAGACAAGGCGCGTGATATCTATGGAAACGGATACGATATTACATATCTTGCCGAAACTCTAAATTCCGATGAACCCCTTCCCCAAGAAATTAAATATACGCGCGGAAACGCAAGAATTACCTTCTCATATTCCAATCGATCTAGTGGCTGGAAAGAACAGATTTTCTTTTTAACAAATAATGCAATTCGCAAGAAAATATTAAGTAAAATTCAAGTGTTCGCTAAAGATGAAAGCGGATCTGAACAATTAATCGAAACTTATGATTTAGAATATACTACTTCGGACGAACACGGTCCCCTGCTTTCTTCTTTCGAAAGAGAAAATTATAAGCCAGTTACTTTCAAATATACCGAAAGAACGACGGATAGCACTATATTAAGTTCGAACGGAAAGACTTTCGATATTTCTTATAGAGCAATGGATCCTGGCGTACAAACAAATTGCACAGATACGCAGGCAGCTTGTGTTTGTTCGGCTATTCCGTCTTGTATGGCCCTTTCTTGGGGATTAGCCGGTGTTGCATGTGCTTCCGGTATAGCGAATTTTCAAGATGTCTGTACGAATGGTGTAACAACTTCCTTTGTATCGCCCGCAGATACAAATGGAGATGGGGTTCCTGAAATTGTTCGAGTTTCTGGTAGCATGACAAACCAAAAGTTTTCGGTAACGTCTTTATCAGATTGGGAGAATGCCTCCGACAATTCCTTATCAGGCTCAAATACGTTAGTCGGAAATCATATTGGAATAACTATAATAGGAAGAATTCTCCCTGGCGATTATAACGCTGACGGTAAAACCGATTTCTTGGTTCTCACAAATAATGGAGATCCGCTAAAGGTTTATTACGGCCCTAATTTTTCTTCTACAACTTATTCTTCCGTTACAGTACAAGGATTAGGTGCAACTTCCAATATCTTAAAACAATTTGTCGCAGATGTAAACGGCGATGGAAAGACCGACTATATTCAAGCTGATTCTAGTAACAATTTAGTTGTTTATACTTCTACCGGGTCCGGATTCCAAAAACTTCAGACGTTAGCAATGACTAATTTTGGAACAGAGTTTCAACAATTTGTAGATCTTGATAAAAACGGTGTTCCCGATTACGTCCGAATCGATGGAACCACGTCGAAGGATCTACTTGTTACCTTTTTGGATTTCCAGAACGGCTCTTTACAAAATTTAGAGACGACAAAAGTCTCGCGAACCGATTTTGGAAAATCTGGTGATCAATTTATTAACGATATTAACGGGGATGGATATTTAGATTTCGCTTTCTTTGCAATGTCGGGAAGCCAAGGAACCATTTCTTATTATCCGTTTACAGGCAGAAAATTTTTGGCGAATGGAGCAAGCCCGTTACAGACTATAAATGTAAACAAAGCATATGCAAAACAAGTATCTGGTTCGTCAGCAAACACTACATATGTTAATATAGATCTTTCTGGAGACAGTGTTAAAGACCAAGTCTCATATGATAACTCCAGCGTTTCTAATTCATTTTTTAACGTATCAATTTACGATTCTACTCAAGCGAAATACCTTACTGCAATTAAGGTCCCTTGGAATCAAGATGTTTCCTCAGATTTGAATGGTGATGGTACGGCTGATACAATTAGGGCGGATTCTACGACCGAAGAACAGACTAATTCAAACGGTGTTACAAGTGTTGTTTCTGTAACTAAATTTAAAGTAACAATTACTAACGGATCTTTTCTTGAAGTTCCCATTGATCTAAATTCGTATGTTGCATCTAGTTCAACGTCTGGTGATTCGTCTTCGATGGGATATTTCAATTGGAGAAACCCCAAGGACTTTTCAGATCTTAATATGGATGGGAAGGCAGACTTTATTCGGTATGATGATTCCACTTCCACTCTTTACGTTTCATACGCAGAGTTAGATTCAAATGGATTCATTACCTATTCTGCAAATGGAGATGATAGCTGGCCTACGGGAGGCTATATGATGTCATTAGATGCCAATGGTGACGGAAAGCCTGAAATTTTTGGCATGAATGCAAACAAGGTAAACCTGTTTAATTCTGTTCAGAGTAGCGCTCCAGGAATTTTAACTAGGACAAGTCGAAACTTTCCTTATGAGTCGAAGGTAGAATTAAACTATATTCGTTTTAATCAAAGTTTGCCCGGTGGACTGCTAACCCAAGTTAAGAACGGGTCTTATTCCTCTGCGGGCGATTTAGAATTAAATTTGGAATATCAGCTCTTAAAAAATCATTCCGGGGCAGTGCAACCAAATCTATATAGTGCGTCTTACCCGCAATTTTTACCTTTTACAGGGGCCGATTATTTAGTTAGTTCTGTTTCGCAGAAAACGGGAGACAATCTTCTCGGAAAAATAAGCTATTCGTTTTCATTTTCGCGTTCTTATTTAAGTGGATTTAGGAATTCTTCATATATTGGATTTCAAAAAATCATTCAAAAAAATGAAATTTCGAATGAGGTATCAGAAACTCGATATGATCCGAGTTTTATTGAAATGGCGGGTCGGCCAACTTATCAGTTGAGTTCGAAGAATGGAATTAAGCTCTCGGAATCTACAACTTCGTATAATAAATCTACTTCTATCTTCGGTGGTGCTCTGGTTCAATCTGGGGATAATACTCAAATAAAATACCAAGCTGGCGAACCTTTAAATACAATAGTCACTTCGAATACTTACGATAGCTACGGAAATGAAAGCAGTAAATGTATAAATATCAATGGTAATATGATAGTCGAGACTATTGCATATCTAAACGACTGGAATACTGGTTTGATCGGAAAGCCTACCGAGATTCAAATAAAGAATAATGGAGAAATCATTTCTGATAAGAAGATTAGTTATTCGAATTCTCAAATGACTGAAATTAAGGAACTGATATCAGGTAATATCTGGAGAACTTCCGGAATTCAAGCATATGATGAATTTGGAAACCCAACCATTATTCAAGAGGTGAGCGGAAATATAAATACGGTTGAATACGATCCAATCGTTCACAAATATCCGATTACTGTAACAAATTCCCTAGGTCACATTACTCGTAAAAGTTATGATTTTACGACTGGTTTTCTCACGTCTTTAACTAATCCTAATGGGGGAATTTCTAAGACAGAGTTTGATGTTTTTGGGAGAGCGATCACTGGCTACCTTCCCGGAGAAACGGATTGGTCGGAAAAGATTGAATATGAAAATACAGGAGATTTGGAAAACCAAATCATTCGAAAGAAATTCCGTAAAACAACTGGTGAATCTTGGCAAGAAGAGATATCAAATTCATTAACCGGAGTGCTTAAGAAAAGAAGTAGTTTAACTGATGGATTAATATTAGTTGAAGAATCGTATCAGAATAGAGAAGGACAGACTATAAAAAAAATAGACTCTTATTTAGAAGGTGCAAGCCCAATATCTTGGACTACTTATACATACAATTCTGAGGGAAACTTAACAAAATCCGAAAGAAGCGACGGTAAAGTAACAAATATTTCTTTAGAAGGCTTTACGAGCACTTTTCTTATTACGAAGAACGAAACTGAGATTGGAAAACTCATCGAAGTTAAAGATTCTTTAGGAAAGGTTATTTCGAGAACCAATCAGGGCAAAACAATTCAGTTTCAATATGGATCAAATGGTAAACTTTCTCAAATAAAGGATCCTGAAAATGGAATCACTACTATTGAAACTGATCTCGCTGGAAAGCAAACCAAAGTAATAAATCCGAATTCTGGTACAACGACTTATACATATGATAATACCTCTGGGAAATTGGAAGAGCAAAGGAATGCCAATGGTTCTCGAGTTGTATATTCTTACGACATATTGGGAAGACCTACTCTTGTCCGAGGCATTGATTCGAATGGAGCGAGTATTGATCATATCTATGAGTATGACAGCACTGAAATTTCAAATGGAATTGGGAAATTAAGTAAAGTTACAGACTCGCTTGGGGACACAGAATTCGGATACGACATTCGAGGAAACCAGACTGAGCTGAAGAAGCATATCGTAGAGGAAGATTTAACTCTGCTGATTAAGAAAACTTATAATCTCCAAAATCAAATAGAGCAAATCGTTTATCCAGACGGCAGTATTACAAAAAGCATATACTCAGCGGCCGGATATCTATCTGGAATTACTTTAACTCCTGGAAACGGAGGAGGCTCCGATTTTGCTGTGGTTCAATATGTAGGGCCAATTTTTGAAGATGGAAATTTAAAATTTCAGAGACTTCTTGGAAATGGAGTCACAACAAATGTTGTTTATGATCCCATTGAGAAGAGACCGGTTAGCGTACAGACAAGTAAGGATTCTGAAATTTATGAAAGTGTAACCTATTCGTACGATAATTTTGGAAATTATATTAAGATTGATGATCAGAAGAATCCAACTAGAAAGCAAACTTTTATTTACGATAATTTGAATCGCCTTTCATCCTCAACAGGAATTTATGGGACACAGGAATATCAATACTCTGATTCGGGACGACTTTTGAAAAAGGGTAATCTGACGTATTCCTATAACGATTCGTCACATAAGAACGCAGTTACGCAAGTTGTAGGTGATGACATTACTTATACCTATTCCTATGATCTTTCTGGGAATGCAATTAATCGAAATGGAGAAACGATTGAATATAATCCCTTCCAAAAAGTGAAAAATATTCAGACAGCAGATCAAGGATTGATTTCTTTCGATTATGATTTTACTGGAACAAGAATTCGTAAAGTCTCTTCTACTGACGGATCAAAAACCATAAGTTTGGGTGGTTTGTACGAAATAGATTTTGTCCCTGGGAAAGAACCAAAGCATACACTCTATTTTAAAGGAGCCTATGGTGATTTAATAGGGCAATGGACGAGAAAAGATGCCAATCTTATTACTGGAACTGTTAATTCGGACTCTCTAACAGATAAAACCAAATTAGCCTGGAATACCTTTATTGGAAAAATGGGAGATATTTCGATTTCAGGCGTTAAGTATATTCTGTTTGAGAAAGAATCTATTATCGTTCTTTTATGCGTTTCTATAATTTCTGCGTTATGCTTTTCCTTACTTCATACTAACGAAGGACTCTGGAATTCTATTCTAAAATTTTCTGCTCCGATTTTGATCCTTTCTATCTCAAATTGTTCAGTTTTAATTCCTGGCGGAAATGGTGACACTCCTTGGGAAGAAGCTTTAATTATAAATGCCAATACTCCGGGGGTTGGAAATGGCCCAGGAAGGATCTTTCCTGTAGATGGATTCGTATTCTTACATCCGGACCATTTAGGATCGATCACAATGGCAACTGATGGAGACGGTAAACGAATTACAGGAGGGACACAAGCCGGAGCTTCTCATGTTAGTTATGAGCCTTACGGTGAAATAAATCGGACCGATTCCTTTGGACCAGATGTCTTTAGATATAAATATACTGGCCAAGAAGAAGATAAAGAAACGGGTTTATATTATTTTAAAGCAAGATACTATGATCCTTTAATCGGTAGATTCTTGCAAGCAGACTCCATTGTTGATGGAAATCGCCCAATGGGAATGGATTCTTACATGTATACCGAAGGTAATCCGCTCAGATATGTGGATCCATCCGGACACAGCATGCTAAGCGCATGGTTGAGTCAAAATGGATTGGGAATGTTGAATTTTAGCATTTCATTAAGTTCATTTTTCCAAAACGCTTTCTATGTAAGTAGCCAAAGATGGAGTGCTTTTGGGTTATCTGTCTTTAATTATTCTTTATTAAGCTTAGGCCAAGGAGGAAGTGCCTGGGATAAAAGCGGCCAATGGCTCGATCGCCAAGCGATTGATCCGGTTGCTCATATGAGCACTCAAGAACTAATTGTAGGTGGTATTATTTTAGCCGCTGCAATTTTCCTCGCTATCGTAGTCGGACCGGAAGTGATTGCTTGGGCAGGGAGCCTCGTCGAAGCTTATGGAGCAGGAGCAGTATTAGCCGCACAAGTCTTTGCCAGCGTGACATTCGGAATAGCTGTAGAAATGGCGGGGGCCGCTTTTGCAGAAGTTCTTGGCTCGCTATCTACTTCTTCGTTCAATAATATACATTACGATAAAAAGGCAGGCGTGGCGATGAAAGATATCGGAGCGAGTGCCGCATCCGTTGGTGGTCTATATGGCGGACTTATCGAAGCTGGGATGAGTGCCGGAAGTGCAGATAAAGTAATTGATGCAGGAATAGATTCTGCTGATGGAACTTTGGCAAATGGAGCCGTTTCAATCCCTATGCAATATGAATTCGAATTTTTTAATTATAAATTCGTTGTGTCTTCAACCATTAATATGGATTATGCGGTAACCTCACGAATTTACTACCCATATATGAACTCTATCTTCAATGCTGCTGCTAGAGATGCAGTATTGACTTGCTGGGTTTATAATAAAACGGCCAAAGAGTGTTCTGTGAAAAAATAGAATCTGAATTTTATGAGTAAAAGAATGAATCAAATATTTAGCAAGGTGCCATTTAGAATTGGATTAGCGTCTATTTTTCTAACTATTCTTTTCTTACAGAATTGTAGATATACAGTCTATCCGGAAGCACCTACACTTCCTCCATTCGAAAAAATAATCATAGCGCCTTCGGAAAAGAAACGAGTCTTACTGCAGATAGATTACGCCTCTTTTACCAATGGGAAATTATTAACTTCCGAGCGAAATAAGACAATCATTGGCGAGAAGTATTATAATGAAATAAAAGATGAGTTGGAGAGCACCGGCTTATATACATTAGTCAAAGACGGAGATCTTTTTGATTATAAGGTCTCAGCAAATATTCGATTATATATGAACCAGAACACCGGAATTTTAATTCTTTCTGGATTTACAGCCTTAATCATTCCAACAGAGGAAAAAGGCTCGTTAGCTATGGTATTTCAGATATTTGATCCCGGCGGAAAAGAATTATCCACAATTCGCAGGTCAGAAGAGCATTCATTCTTAGCTCAGATCTTATTAGTTTTCCTTATGCCGTTTGATTGGCCTTTCGGGAAAGATGCAGAGCAACGAGAAAGATTAATTCGCTCTGCTATAAATGAATTTCGCCTTTTAACGAAGGAAGCAAGTCGGATCTGAAATAAGCGGGAGACGACTATTGAGAGAAAAATGAGTGGGTTGCATTCATAAGAATGGAAAATTAATATTAGCTCTTATTGTTTCCAAAACGTTCCCAAATTTCTTTTAAATCATATATTCCTTGCATTGTGTATAAATTATATATTTCTAACGCTATCTTTCTGTTTTTATTACATATTTTTTCAAATAACTGTTTCCTTCCCTCATCTGGATAGTAAGGAAAATTTTTCTTTCTTAAAATGTTTATATATGCGTCGAGCACTAAATCAGGGGTCTTTTCCCAGTGCTTCGTAAATGCCTCTATATAATAATCAGAAAAATGTGATTCACTTGTTAACTGAGCTAATTTAGTTATTAATTGCACTGTTTCTTGATTCCATTCATCCAATAATTCCGGCCATTTGTTTAAGTGTTGAAGAATTGAATTCCGTTCTTCTCCTTCAAATTCGTGCAATCTGCCTACAATGAGCTTAAAGACACTAGGCATTATCATTTGAGCTTTAGAATTAGTTCTATCAGTGTATTCCCAAAATAGCCAACCAATCCGAGAAAGAATATAATAGTCTGAACTTCCTATTAGATCATTTATGAGGGATTTTTTTTCTAATACGTTTTCACCCTTCTCCATTCCTCCAATTAAAATATAGTGTGCAACATTTTCCTTTGCTCGTTCTGATAAATTTGAAAGGCGAATTGCTTTTTTAAATAAACCATTAGAAAAGAAGTATTCGTAAATCTCCATGTAGACATGAGGAATAGTTTCAAATAAACCATTCAATACATGAGCAAACTTGGCTGCATCACTTTTCATGAGTTGTTCGAACTTTTCGATTGTCCACGGCTTTTGGTAATACCAAAAACTATGGAAACCTGAACCGAAGTAGAAAAGAAAATCGTCTTTGCTTTGATTATACGATAAATTCTCTTCAATTATTTGCGTTATTTCATTTCGAACTAACGCATTCGGATGTATCTTATTATATTCCTCAATTAAGCTCCAGAGAATATTTGCTACTTCATAGATTTTGCCCGAGATTGAGTTTATTAAATCATCTAAAGTTAATTTACCATCAAAGATGATCGTGTTATTTCTCAAGAGCGTAAATACAATTTTTTGACTATCGACGATTAGATCTTTTTCGATGAACTTCTTTCTTTTTATTAAAATTTCGCGGGTTAAACGTGCAACTTCTCCGACTAAGGAAGCTTCAAAAGAGTAAAACCTTTCTGAAATCGTTACTTTTTTCCAAAATTCCTGATCATTCATTAATTTCAGAGTAAAATGAAAGATTTTCTTTTCATCAAAATGATCTGATTTCCTTACGATTTCTATTAAAGAATTGAATAGAGTATATTTGTAGCTGCTCGGAATATTTTCAAAGTCTTCCAGATTGTTAATGAATTTATTTGGATCAGCTGTTAGTGTTTTTTCAAATTCTCTTGCAAGGCCATTGTGATTAGGCCCCTCTGGGGACGTAGCTGGATCTGGTTGAAAATTCCTAATATATTCAGCTATTGCTTTGTAGTCTAATTTTATCAGGTCCTCAGAAGAAATTGGAGATTTTTCTATAAAGAAACCCCCTTCGCTCGGTGCAAAGAACTGTCCACCAGGAATAGAGCGTTGCCACTTACAAATCGCTTTGTTTTCTGTAATTTTATCTATTATTTTTTGATAATTTGAATCCCCCAAAGCTTCCAAATACCATTCAAGCTTATCATAAGCAATTCTTTGCTGTAACCATGTTTCTCCCCTTCCATTTAACGAATTATTGTATTTTTCCATGTCAATATCTTCTACCCACTTAATGACATGATCTGCTTCTACTTCTGTTAGGTTTAGAACATTATTCTTCAGTAATTCAAAGAGTTCGTGTTTAATTTTAAATTCATGAATAGGATTTTCTTCGTTGAAATGATTCCAGAATAAATTTCTTAATTCTGTAAAATTCTTTCCAATAAAATATATAGCCAACCTTTTGAAATAACTGTGATTCTTTGAGAAAAGGAAATATATTATTTTTTTCCTTTCACTTATATTAAGTATTTCTATCGAATCTCGCAATAAGTCTGAGAGGATATAGTGAAAAGGGTATAAAGAATAATGGCGTAGTTTATTATTATCCTCTATTGTAGTTATCCGGTAATATTCAAACTGTTTCGGATCTTCTCCGATAAGGGATTCAATTATTTGTAATGAGGTTGCATATGTTTTTTGAAATTCCGGCTGCGAGAGATTATTACAATATGTATTAATTATTTCACTTAGTATTCGTGTTGGTAAGATGGAGCGAATTTCTATAGAATTTATTTCAGAAAAATGCCCTTTTTTAATTGTTGAACTATATCTCAATATCTGATCTAGAAACTTCGAAATGAATACTGGATTTTTCGATCCGAATATATTCGGAGCTATTTGATTTTTAATTGTGTAAGCTAAAGCTGATTTCTGCTCGGAAATTAAATTTGACAATAGGTCTATATTATTATCATCCAAATGTTCTACTGGAATAGAACCGAAAATTTTTAATAAACTTAGATCGGTTTGTAAGCCTCTTTCTTCATTTTTTAACCGAGAAAGTATCTGAGAAATAAAGTTAATTAGGTATCTGCTAATTTCTCTGTCTTTTAATTCTGAATTTATTTTAGATAGATTCTCCAAATACGGAAACCCTGGCCAGAACTCGAACTGGATAATCTTTTTGCCCTTTTCATAACGCTCAATAATTGGTAATATTTTGGATGGTATAAGCATCTCTGCGTTTTCCAAATCGACTAACCAGGATTCAGGTTTATTGGTAACCGCTAATTTTGAAAATAAATAGCGGTATGTAGCCGGGTCTGCTTTGGCTAACTGAATAACTTTAATTCTCGCTTTCTGTGATTCGGATTGCATCATCGACTTCCCGTTGAGATTTAGGAATTAACTCTGTTGATCTTACTAATTGAGAATACCAATTTGATAATACTGACATAAGTTGCCTATGCCCAAAGGTATCGATAGCAAAAGGAATAATGGTTATACCCATTGATTCATAAGTTGCATTTTCAATATTCGCAAGACCAGTTTGGTTTTGGAAGTATCCTTTTAACCAATACCTTTTATTGTTAGGTTCAATTATATATTTTAGTAGTTCGATTTCTGAAAGACTGTATCCGATAAAAAAAATGACATCTGAATTGATTAGAATCTCTTCTAAAAATGTAGTGGTATAATTTTTTTTCGAATATTGATTGATATAATCTTTTAATGAGAATATTAGTGAACTCTCTTCTCCCTCTCTAATAGACCCGTGAATTCTATACAATGTGTCACCGTTGAATCGATCTTCACTTGAATCCGGTGTAGGTATCTTATCCTTTGGAAAAATTTTGAATTCTTCATTAAAGTAAATATCAGCGTTTGTTGTAATATATACTAATCTTGGGAATACAGCCGAAAAATATTTCAGTGTTTCATAAACCGATATATTTTTAATTAAACTACTATTATTTCTATCTTTGATTCTTGGATCTAATAATTCTTTAAAAGCGATTAGGAAATCCTGTTCAAGCTTCTTTTCCTTGTATTTGTCCTTAACCGCTCCAATCTTCATTCGATTATCGCTCATTTGGTTTATCAGATCGCAGTCATGGTAGCTTAAGATCCCTCTATCAGCCGCTTGTTCAGCTAGTTGCCGCGCAAATTGATCCCAACCAGGACAACCGATTAGACGCGAGACCCCCGCTCCAATAAAAAAGGCTATAGATTGTTGGCTCGGCTCAATGCCAGAAGGAAAATCTGGCATTTCTTCAATTTTATCTATCTTTTCCAACATTGAATTTATATAAACTTACCAAATTAGAATCTTACTCGAATCATAATATGGTGTAGTATAGAATTTGGCCGTTGTAACCGGAGATGAATGGCCCAAAACTTTCTGTGCCGCGATAGATCCCGCCTTGTCTAACATCTTTTGCCCAACTGTATGCCTCAAAGCGTGAGGATGAACTTTCCTCCCTTGGCAGGTCATTACATTCCATGTTCCGATTATTCTTTGCAAGCTTCTTGTTGTTAAAGGAGTTCGAGTTGATTGATTTCTCTTCGGCCGCGATAGGAAGAACATGTCAGATTGAATTTCAAAAGCGGTGTGGTATTTCCTAACAGTTTCTAATGAAACTTCTGGAATAACAGCGAACCCAAATCGGCCACCTTTCCTGACAAAAGTTACAAGAGTTTCTCCAGTAGGAGCTTTTGTTAAATTAGAGAATCTTAAAGAAACAAGCTCTTTAGCTCTTAGGCCTGTCTTACTTAAAATAGCGAAGATCGCACGATTTCTGTAATCTTCTTCTGTCTTGGGTTTTGAGAATCGCCGAGTAAGCTCTCTCATCGATTCATCCGTTAGTCCCTTTCCAAACATAGAAGGGGGAGGCGGCCCACCAGGACCACGTCCTCGACGTTTCCGGACTGATTCTATACTTACGATTTTTTTAAAGTTAGCCGCTACACCCATACTACTCAAAAAAATAGACGATTATGTATCGGTGTCAAGAAAAACGCTTGAAATGGTCTTATTTCAGGTCATTTTCAATGTCCGAAATGTTGTAGAAATCGGACGTTGAGCGTTCAATTTTCGCAAGCTGTAGTGGGTGAAATGAATCTAAATATAGAAATCGAGAAAATAAAAAGAAAAATTGCAAGCGGAATAATACTGTTTACAGGGGCTGGATTTTCGAAAGAAGCAAAAGATTATAACGGCAAACCAATTCCTCTCGGGGCAGAATTAGCAAATGAGTTATGGGATATATATTTTCCAGGCCAACCAAAAGATCAATCAACGTTAAAGGATATATTTCATCATGCTCGTAAAAAGGATCCGAAAAGACTAGTAGCATTTTTGCAGTCAAGGTTTAGGATAAATACTAATGAACTTCCAAAAGAATATCAGGAATATATTAATTTCCCCTGGGGAAAAGTTTATACACTGAATATAGATAATATATGGGAATCAATATATGAAAAATTTGATGGGCCATTTCATATAAATCCCATTTCGTGTACTTCAGATAGAAACCATTCCAGGGGATATAATCGCAATCTAGATATAGTTCATTTAAATGGAACTCTTAGCGACTTGCCAAATAATGTAACATTTACCGATGAAGATTATGGGCTTGTATTAACTAAGGAAAATCCATATTACTCCGAATTTTCTTCGGAATTTATGCGACAGATGGTTATCTTCATTGGTAGTGAATTAGAAGAAAGTGTATTATGGAAATACGTCAACTATAGGCATCCTCGAAAAAAAATTCATGGAGAAAAGGAGTTCAGGCCGGAGAGTTATTTCATTTCACCAAGTTTAAGTTTAGCAAGGCGTAATCTTCTCGAAGATTACAATGTAACCTGGATTAAAATGACAGCCACCGAATTTGCTCGTGAGGTGTTAACTAAATTGCGGATAGAAGCAACTATTGTTGTTTCTGATAGATTGGCCCGAATTAGTCGACGAAGTGATAACGCTACAATCCCGATCGTTTCTGACAAAATAAAAGTTTCGAAAGCTGGATATTCAAAAAGTAGCTTTTTCTTGGGGCAGCAGCCAGAATGGGATGATATTGTACATCAAAATCTGATAAAAAGAGAACTAGAGATAGAAGTAGAAGCTCATTTGCAACGTGTGCTTGAGAGTCCAACACTTTATTGGAGCGAAATACCAGCAGTGGTTGTGTATGGTACAGCAGGCGACGGGAAATCAACTTCGCTAATGAACCTCATGTATAAGTATAACAACTTGGGATCAAAAATTGGATGGATAAGTTCAGAAGATGACATTCCATTACATTCTTTAAAGAAATATATTAGAAATACTGCAAATTTAGACATCTTAGTTCTTGATGATGCGGATTCTTATGGAATTGAGGTTTTTGATTTAATTAAAGAAGCATATTTTGAAAAGCTGGTTAAATTAGTAATAGTAATTGTGCGTTCCGGTCGATGGTTAGCTATCGAAAGTGAAGCAAAGACAAAAAACATAGAGATCGTTTCTGTAGTATCAAAGAAATTGAACTTTCGAGAGATAAACGATCTATTGAAAATTTTATCTGAAACTTCTATGCTTGGAAAACTCAAATCATTGTCGAGCGAGGAGCGAATTAGGGTTTTTCATGATCGTTCCTCCGCCGATTCTCAATTAATAGCAGCGTTAATTGAGGCTACTTCGGGGAGGAAATTTGATGAAACTATTGCGAGTGAATTTTCTGAATTAGACGAATTAAAAAAATCGATTTATGCTCTATTGTCAATCCCTACAAGCTTACGTCTTGGTTTAGATGACATTGAGATTTCGATCAGTTTAGGATGCACCGGTAATGAATTGTTGAATGCCCTGGATAAGCTAGAGAAAGCGAGATTAATTGTCAAAAGAAAGAATGGCTTTCAGTTGCGGCATAAAATTGTCGGGCAAAAAGTCTTCGAAGAGCTAATTTCACTCGGAATAGTTTTGGAGTATTTTAATAAATTATCATTTGGAACAGCAATACTAATTAATAATGGAAAGCATGATCAGAAGAAGTTGAAGAATATTAGGAAATTTTGTATTAATCACAAAAGAGTCATCGAATTTTCGGGAAATAATTATTATAAATCTAAAGAATTTTATGAAGGTTTAGAAACCGCATTGAAAGATGATTATCAATATTGGCTGCAGAGAGGATCATTTGAATTGGAAAAGGGAGCTCTTGATATAGCCGAAATTTGTTTAATCAATTCTCTTTCTCTGAATCAAAAAGATGATATTGTTCATATTCAATATGCAGATTTGAAAATGAAGAAAGCAAATTCATCTCAACACGAAGAAGATGCAAGGGCATTGCATAACGAAGCCAAGTCGACTTTACTTGCGATGATTCAAAAGAGGGGATTTAAAGATCCTTATCCTTATCACATTCTTGCGCATCAAGGTCAAATTTGGCTCCTTCGATCGTTTGTAAAAGATATTGAAAAAGATGCTCTCAAAGGAGAGTTTAAATACGTTCTGGACGAAGGCGTTAAGAAACATCCGCTTGATGATCAACTTAAGCAATTACGGATTGATTTTTATAAATTATATTTTGATACGCTGAAGATTTCGTAGGAACATGAAAATTATAGATTACGACTATCAATTTATTTCTTATATGTTAATCATTCTTAAATATCCCTAATTTAAATAATATTGAAGCAGATAGGAATTAGTTATATTGCCGATATTTTTTGAATCTGAGAGTTCTTTATAATCGATTGTCAGTGATTTATTCTCCTTTATTTGTGAATTATTAGTTATCATATCTGTGGCTATTTGTGGCAGAATTTTTAAATAACTGTCTTGGAAAAGAAAAGGCTTATGTTGCTGAATAAAGTAAAAATAGTCTTCTATAAACATGTGAATAATAGCTGCGCTTCCAGAAACAGCGATTATTTCAAATGGTAGATCTATAATCGAATGATCTGGAATTACTTCTGGTTCTGACACTGAAAGTATAATACTATTTCCATTATAGGAAATTTCAAAATCGAATAAAACAGTTTCACCATTAATCGATTTCACAGGGTATTCTGTATAAACGATATCTTCTCTAAAATACTTTAATGAAAGTCTTTTTAATTCCGAATGTGCATTTCGACGGGCAATTGCATATGTATAGTCAGTAATACTGGGGAGGAATTTCTTTTCGTATTCGGTCAAAGCAGGGGAATCAAAATTTATCAAGTTAAAACCAGATGTTAATAGTTGCGCCCTTTGATTTGGTGATATGCTAAGAAATTCATTTTTCATATGGCTAAATATCCGGCCTCTAAAACAAGCCTCGACACTCAAGTGCTTAATCTTGAATCCTTGCCCATCGACAGAAAGGATGTTCTTGGGAGCAAGCTCGTCACCGTGCTTGAATTCAGCCATGTTTTCTCTTAATAATGAGTCATATGTAAGAATGGTTAAATCATTATTGGATAAAGTCTTTATTCTATCTTTTTGGGCTTCAGTGAATTCAGTTAGATTTCTTCCGATAATAAGGACATATTTAATATCCAAGTCGACCATTTGACAATCAGTAAGGCGGCTGACTCTATCCTTTATATAGTTTTGATTTTTCCGAATGCTTTCCTTCCAAGAATTAATTTGACTAATTGCAGCGGTTAAATCGGCGGTTGGAGAGATGTTTTGAGTAAATAATGGTTTGCGATGGGACTCCAATTCGACTAGAACTAGTCTCCATTCAGCACTATTTTTTGTTAAATATGCAAAGTCGGAAATTAAAGCATTCGCGACCGGTAATTTAGATATAACAGATTGATAAAGTAGCCCATGGTGAAATAAATATGGAGTAAAAAATATTCTATTGTTTACTTCTAAGAATTTTTGAATAGTATTCTCAGTTGTATTCACATCATTCAGTAAAGAAGAAAATTCTTTCTTTAGAGATTCATTTATTTCCATAGTCGCCTACACTATTTCCTGAAAGTGCGTTAAACGTAATTCAATTGCTAACTTTTTCTTTATCTTTGCAATCTCTTTCTAATTGCTCCCTCACTCTCGCCTCAGCAAGTTTCCAAGGCTGGGATGATTTAAGAGAAAATGTTCTTCGAATCCTTGTGAATGCAATGAACCATTGGTCTTCCCAAGTTTCTGTATCCGGAATTTCTGATTCGATTTGTTTCTTTACTCTCCGAAAAGGGCCTTCCGGATCTTCAGATCTGCTTTTCTCTGTCTCTGTATTCCTTTTAAGAGAATCACTAAAATATCGTGCGGTTCGATAATAGACTATTTTGTATTCATTAAGGTCTTCATTTTCACCTGTCTGAAACTTTAGTGAATTTATTTCTTTTATAATAATTTGCTCTCTTTTTTCCGATTCATGAATATATTTATAATAAAAATTGTCGAAATAATCCAATACTCGCGCCTGTGCATCTCTCAAAGGATTTGTAATATGTTGAAAGATTTCTAAATAGCGGGTGTCTTTGTAATATTGTTTTTGTATTCTCTCTAAGACCATTCCCAAAGACTGAAACGTTTTTTCTTTCTCAGTATTGCACCCAATGGACTTTCTTTGTAGCTCTCGTCTGGCGAAATTTTCGAAATTTGCAATTTTTGACTTAGCGATCCTACTTGGGATTTTTTTTATTTGTTGAGACCTTGTAACCATACTTATTTCCTAAGGTTCGTATTACGTCCGCTGAAATTTCCACCAATTCCTTATCGGTTAATTTTCGCTTTATATCTCGAATCTCTTCAACAACCAGACACGTATTATCAAAAATATGTTCTCCTCCCTTTCTAATTGGTATTATGTGAGAACCATTCATGTTAGCTGAATTTAATTCGCGGCCGGTTGCATAGCACTTATTATTTTGCTTTTTACGCAATATATCAAATTCCTGTTTTCTAAATTTGAATTCAGAACCTTTAGGTTCCGGCTTCTTTTGTTTACTATCTATCATTACAAACACTCCTAACTTGCTCGGAATGACTCGAATATAGTAAATTAGGTAATTCTGTAAATTTCCTTTTTAGCATATAATTTTTCGAAAGTTCTATATATGGCCTGTATTTTCCTTCATAATATTCAATAATCGCATTCCTTTTCCAGATTCTCATGATGCGATAAGCAGATGAATGCGGAATTCTATATCTATTTATAATGTGGGAAATTGGATTGAACGATGAGTCGGAAATATTGGCCCAAATCAATTTGGCAAAATGGCTGTATTTCTTTTCACTATATCTTTTATAATATTTAATTTCAGGATCATTCCAAAATTCATCATTATTTGTGATCGCAATCTTTAACGCTTTGAATTTTGACTTTGATAGCAAATTCTTATTTCTCTTTATGAAAGATTCGTTCGTATAACTTAGCTGTAATTTTCTATCAGACAGAGAGAGTGGTGCATACAGCCATTTCTCTAATTTGTTAGGTATAAAGCTTCCTCCCTGTTCATATTTTTTCTTTACAATCCGCACATCAGTCTGAATTCTCGATGAATATCGAGAATTCAGACCATCTGGCCTTTCTTCCTCTTCTCGCTTCTCAACCACTCCAATCTTCTCTCTCCACTTAGCAACTAACGCATCGAGTCCAAATACTTTTAGATTTTTGTAAAAGCAGAATTCGTTTAGATAAAGCTGTGAATACTCGGGACGAATGTATCCGTAAGATGAAAATGCTTGTTTGATTACTCTGTGGTTTCCTTCCGCGTATTGGACATGCACTCCGTCCTTACTCCATCTGTTTCTTGCCCAGCGATGTCTTTTGTCTTTCGAATGCGCGGTATGATTCACCATTCTATGATTTCTATATACCGATAACCATGGGTATCCGCTATCTGTGAAAATTGCTGTATTGTCTGGGATACTTTTTTTGAATAGCGGCCCGAGTGTATTCATCTTTTGGTTCGGCACGGAATCTAATATGAGCGCTCCGTTACTTGCGGCGATCGTATGCACCATCGTTCCTATTTGCTTTCCACCGAGTTTATCGCTCATGTATATAGAAGCCGTGCATCCCTTGGATTTGTGCCTTTTACGGCCTTTGTTAGCTCTCTGGGAGGCAGAGTAGAGGACCATTGTATCTGCGTTTGTTATTGTCTTTCCTTTGAGCGATTTTTGAAGAAGTTTCTTAGGATTTTGCTTAGCTAATGTCCGCTTTTCCTTGTATATGCGTTCGTTTTTGCGACCATGAGTTTTGTTTGGGTATGCCTGATCTGTTGGAAATTCGAATTTTCTATATTCTTGTTCGAGTTTGGAATATAGTAGTTCTTGAAATACTTCTCTTTGCTCACTTGCGAATAATTGTATTCTACGTTTGAGAAGAAGTGCTGATTTATACGAGATTCCCGTTTTTCTAACTATCTCTGATGCCGTTACAACTTTTGGACTTTGTTTGTATGATTCATCTAATACATATCCGAATACCCAAAGAGGAAGCTTAAAATGGTGCAGGGGAGTATATGAAAGTCTGGATGCTTGGTAGTGACAGATCTCGCAGCGAATGAGATAATCTCTTGTACTGATCTTTTTGGTGAGTTGGATTTCGCAAATAGGGCAAAATTTTGGGTAGAAATTATCTAAGAAGTATTCTGTTATACGTTGGTAAAACTGGGAATTAATAGGTCCTTCTATACCGCATTTGTGCGGATTAGCGAGGAAGAATAAGAGATAATCTCGCTGTTTACTGAACCAAATATGCAGGGACTGTGAATGAAAAAAATCTTAAAGATTGTTGGAGTATTAATTATCCTTTTACCGGTTTCGGGTATCGGATTTTTATATTTTAAATTTCCGAATGCCGAACCTGCTCTTGAAATTTCCGCAGGAAATAGTACAGAGCGTATACAAAGAGGAAAATATCTCGCCAACCATGTAACGGTCTGTATAGATTGTCATTCCATCCGGGATTGGTCAAAGTTTTCCGGTCCATTGATCCCGGAAACAAGGGGAGAAGGTGGAGAAGTTTTTGATCAAAAGATCGGCTTTCCTGGCTCCTTCGTTGCTCCAAATATTACTCCGAGCGCCTTGGGTAAATGGACGGATGGAGAAATTTTAAGAGCAATTTCCAGCGGAATTAACAAAGAAGGAAATGCTTTGTTTCCAGTTATGCCTCACCCCGCATACGGACAAATGGATAAGGAAGATCTGATTTCTATCGTTGCTTATTTAAGAAGTCTGGAGCCAATCGAAAAGAAAAATCCTAATTCTAAACCAGATTTTCCATTTAACTTGATCTTAAGAACGATACCCAGTCCCGCAAAGTTTGGTAAACTTCCTGATAAAACAGATAAGGTTGCTTATGGAAAATATCTGTTTGTTGCAGCTGCTTGCACAGAATGTCATACGAAGCAGGATAAAGGAAAACCGATTGCAGGTATGGAGCTTGCTGGAGGGTTTGAATTTCCTTTAGGTAATGGAGCTAAAATTATTTCTGCAAATATAACTCCGGATAAAGAAACTGGATTAGGTAATTGGACCGAAGCCCAGTTTGTCAAAAAATTTAAGAGTATGGAACTTCCTTTATATAAACCTCATTCGGTGAAAGAGGGAGATTTCCAAACGATTATGCCTTGGACAATGTATGCGGGAATGACAGTGGAAGATTTAGCTGCTATGTTTGCTTATTTGCAAACCGTTCCTTCCATCAAAAATAAAATTAATAATTAACTCTATTTTAGTGAACAGAAGGGAGGAATTCTCCCTTCTTGCATATATCATTAATTTTTAGCTAAATCAAAAATTCCTCTTTCGATCGAAATCCCGAGTCTCTGCAACATTCCAGGCATATCAAAACCTTCTTTTTGGTAGGAAGTCTGCACTTCCTTTTTCGCATTCGAAATTGCTTCTTCATTTTCCCAAATTGCAACAGTCACAAATTGGATCTCGTCTTCACTTCTTTCACGGATATAGGCGGAATCTTGGATAAAACCAGGAAGGCTTTTAATCAAGTTTCTATTTACCTTGACTCGAGTAAAAAATTCTCCTTCCGCTTTTTTAGGCACGATAAATGTATCAATCAGAACTTTTTGCATTTTTTGGTTCTCCTTTTGGAAATAGAATACTCTATCCAGAGAAGCAAAAATTGTAAAAATTCAGGATTTTACCAGTAAGGAGTAGAAAGTTTAAAAAACTGTTTTGGAGTCTCATCGGTAAAAGTTTTGAAATCTTTGATAAAATGAGCCTGGTCAAAATACCCCGCTTCTTGAGCAGCTTCTGTTAAACTTGTTTCTGAAGAATAGGAATCGATAAAATTTCTCAACCTCACCAGGTTGGAAAATTGTTTGGGACTGGTGCCGATCATTTCTCTAAATCTTTTTTCATAAGAATCTCTGCTAATAGGCATTCCCATTAGTAAGTCGACAATTTTCAGATTTCCCTTGGATTTTCTAATCTTACGAATTGAATCCAGAATTAGATTATCTTGTTTAGATCCAATCCATTCAGAAATTAGGAAATTTTCTACAATTGAGATCTTTTCAAAATTTGTTTTTGTATGGAAAAGTTTCTCTTCTATTTCTGAAATTTTCTTTGGAGAAAACAAATGATTTAGAGATAAATTCATTTCGAATAAATGGTGGAGAGGTTCTTTGATAAAACTGGCAGCTCCACCTTCTTTAAAAATAACTAATAGGGTAGAAGTCTTCCTCGAATATTCAATCAACCTTGGTATACGCCTTAAGCCTGCGATGCCAGAAATTGGAAGAACATCCTCCTGGTTTTCTATCTTATGAGAAATCTTTCCGTTAAGTCTAAATGAAATTACAAGGGAAGATCCGGGTAAAATTTTATTTTGCATTCCACTCTCGCTTCCAATGATCAGGAATTGGCGGATATATGGTTGTAAATTTTTATTCGGTAAAAAGGTTTCAATATTCACGAGAGAATTCTTACAAGTAGGCTCTTTCTTCTCTCAAAACTCTCAAGCAAAAAAACGGATCTTTCTAATTTCCCAAATAAGACCAGAGATTAAACCTAGTCCAACGGAGAAAAATATCCAATCTAATGGTATTTTTTGAAAACCGAATAACTTAAGGCTAAATTCAAATTGGAAACTTGCGACCAAGGCAGAAGCCGCTAAAAAGAAAATCCAGAACGCGCTGGAATACAAGGATCTAAGAATAGAAATAAATCCTCCTTTATGAGTCAAATTTGTAAGCATCAAACTAAAGTTAGAGACTACTAAAAATATGAAACCGAAGGATCTGATTTGATTTTCATTATGACCATTTTGTTTCATACAGAAATATAAGACCAATAGTAAGACGAGAACGATTGCTCCTTGGGAAAAAGAGAGAAAAAATCGAGAGAAGGTCATTAGGCTGGAATTCTTTCTACTTGTATTAGAAAAACGATCTCCTTTTTCCAACTCCAATGACTCAAAAACGATGGAGCAAGTTGGATCTATAATCAGCTCCAATACTAGTATATGCGCGGGAAAAAAGAAAATTGGATCTCCAGTGAAGGCTGGCAATAACGACATGCCTATGATTGGGATATGAACGGATACAATATAAGAAATACTCTTTTGTATATTCTCGTAAATCCTTCTTCCCAAAAATACGGACTTTACTATGGAGGAAAAATTATCATCTAATAATACTAGATCGGAGGCTTCTCTAGCTACATCTGTTCCTCTTTTGCCCATAGAGATCCCGATATGAGCGGTTTGTAAAGCCAGAGCATCGTTCACTCCGTCTCCTGTCATTGCAACTATCTCTCCCTTTTTCTGAAATGCCTTTACAATTTTCAATTTCTGAGCAGGTTTGATTCTGGAAAAAATCCCAACTGTGTCCAATTTAGAAGCTAACTCTTCTTCAGTGAGTTTTTCTAATTCGTCTCCAGTTATACTCTCCTTGTGATCTACTAATCCTATTTTAGAAGCTACTGCTTTTGCTGTTCCAGCATGATCTCCTGTTATGATAACCACTCTGATCCCTGCTTGGATACATTCCGAAACGGAGGCAGGTACAGTTTCTCGGATAGGATCCTCCAATAAGATCAAACCTAAAAAATTGAATTCAAAATCATGTTGGTTTTCTGGAAGAGAAGAATTTACAATTTCCGACTTCGCTACTCCGATTGCTCTGTATCCTTGCAGAGAATAATTTTCTGTGATCTTCTCCCAGTATTCTGTTCTTTCTTTCGAAAAATGGCAAAGATCAAATATTGCTTCAGGTGCACCTTTGGTTCCAATTACAAATTTTTCCTGGTTTTCCGAATTCCAGGCGTAACTGAGTGCAAGTAACTTAGGGGAAAGCGGATATTCCTTTTCTAAAGTCCAATCCGCATGAAGATGTTCGGTATCATATAGAAGATTGATTCCTAATTCTCGAATCGCTTTTTCCATTGGATCGAAAGGATCCTTTTTGCACGCGAGAATGGAAAACTCCAATAACAAATGAAATTCTTCGGAGACTTCAGGAGTTTTAAATTCAAATAAACTATTTTCTAAAGAAGAAACTAAACCTTTAACCTTCATTCGGTTTTCGGTTAAGGTCCCTGTTTTATCCACACATAGGACAGTTGCAGCCCCAAGTGTTTCTATCGAGTTCAAGTTTCTTGTCAAAACTCCGCTTTGAGAAATTCTCCAAGCTCCTAATGAAAAAAAGACACTAAGTACTACCGGGATTTCTTCAGGTAATACTGCCATCAAGAAGGTAAGTGTGGCTAAGACCGCCTGTATCCAATTTCCATTCCGCGTCCCGAGACCATAGATTAGAAAGAAGGAAATCACTAAGGCTCCTAAAAAGAAGAATGAAGTGAACCTTTTAGCTTCCTTTTGAAGTGGGCTCTCTGACTCGGAAATTTCTTCCATTTCTTTTCCGATAGAACCTATGTATGTGAAGTCTCCAGTGAATAAAACTTTAAAGATCCCTTGTCCGGAGACTATCTTTGTTCCTGAATAGATTTTTTGCGAATCTGAATATGGCCCTTGGTTGTGAAGATCTGTTTCTTCCTTTAAAACTGGAATAGATTCTCCGGTTAAAAGAGATTCGTCCGAATGTAAATTTAAACCATCTACCAAGTATCCGTCTGCGGGAACCTTATCTCCTTCCGCTAAAAAGACTATATCTCCCGGAACAATCAGGGAAGAATCAATTTCTATCTTTTTTCCTTCTCGTATAACTTTCGCCCTTAGCGGAGAAAGTTTCCTCAAAGATTCTAAAGCTTTTTCAGATTTATTCCTTTGGTAGATGGTTAAAGAAATAACTACGATCACTGCAATGGAAAGTGTGACCGCTTCTTCTAAATCCCCCAATATCGCATAGATAAAACCGCATGCCAAAAGTAGGGAAAGCATCGGCTCGGAAAGTATAGAAAGACTGATCCTCCAAAAGGATTTCTTTTTTAGTTTAGATTCGTTTGGTCCAAACTTTCGGAGAAGTTTCGAGGCTTCCAAAAAACTTAAACCTTGATAAAAAATCTCCGTAGTTGGCGGCATAGATATAGAATGAGCATGTATCCGATCTTTATCGCAAGATCTTTCTTAGAAAAGTCAGATGACTGAGTGACTTAAGATCTTTTAGAATGGGTCCGAGTATTCCAACCAAATAGGGAATAAATGGGACACCAGCCTACAATACCTGTGGCAAGTATTATAAAACCGACTGCAAAAATCGCAAGCTTATATAGATCCTCTATATAGAAGGCCCATGTAACTAGGGAGGTACCTAAAACCACTCTAAATGCTCTATCCCAAAAATTTGAATTTATAAATTTCATATGTAACACCTATTGACCAAATCTCTATTAGAAATAATCTTTCATTTTAAGTCTTTGTCAATGTTTGGACGGATATAGAATCGTGCGAACCTAGTGATAAATATCATCAATGCCTGAATTCGGAAGTATTATGAAAGTTGATCGTTACATTATCAAAACTATATTGAAAACATCCGTAGAGTATGTCTTCATTATTTCTTTAGGAATATTTCTGATCTTTTTAGATGAGAGTGAATTTGCAGGTTTGGAGATTAAGTATCTTATTCTCACTATGGCTGGCTTTAAATCCTGGTACTTTTTGACCAAAGGTTTCAGAAGGATCTCCGAATTTTCCGGATTAGACCTGAAATATTATGAATTTCTTGTATTTATTGCGTTCAATATCAGTGTGATTGTTTTATCGTTCGGTTTCGATTATTTTTGTATCTATAAAACGGATATAAGCTCTTTTTCAGGTGTTCCTCAGGACTTAGGCTATCCTTCTCTATTTTTCAAATTTGTTTATTTTAGCCTAATGATTTTTACCAATATAGGGATTATTAAAATTGTACCGGAAAGTACTGAGGCGGAGATCTTGGTGATTTTCGAAGCGATCCTATCCTTCATCACTATCATCTTTATTCTTTCCGATTTTCTAAGTCTGAAAGAATCCTTGAGCAGCTCTAATATTAAGAGTGCGGACCCCAGCTAGGAAGCACCCAAATTCCCTTTTACAATTTCGATCCTTCTGAAATACATGTAAAAGCTTTATGAAAAAAATCCTGATCACCGGTGGAGCCGGATATATCGGCTCCCATATGAATAAATATCTCCATAAGTTGGGTGTGGATACTGTTGTATTCGATAATCTTTCTAACGGCCATGAGAAGGCGGTAAAATGGGGAAAGTTTTTCAAGGGAGATTTATTAAATAAAGCGGATTTGGACCGGGTATTCTCAGAGCATGAATTCGAAGCGGTTATTCATTTTGCGGCATTTGCATATGTGGGCGAATCAGTTACCGATCCCCAGAAATATTATATTAATAATGTGGTAGGAACTCTCCAACTTTTAGAAACAATGAAGAATCATGGGGTTAAATACTTCATCTTCTCATCTACCTGCGCCACTTATGGTGCTGTTACAGAAGTTCCTATCTTAGAGACGACTCCCCAGAATCCGATCAATCCTTATGGTCAATCTAAGTTAATGATCGAAAAAATTTTGTCGGATTATTCTCATGCATACGACTTAAAGTATGTCGCTCTTCGTTATTTTAATGCTTCCGGCTCCGATTTGGACATAGGAGAAGAGCATGATCCGGAAACTCATCTTCTTCCAATTGTAATTGAAAAAGCCTTAGGTAAAAGAGATTCACTCACAGTAAATGGAAACAATTACGATACAGAAGACGGGACTGCAGTTAGAGATTATATCCATGTAATGGATCTGGCCCAGGCACATTATCTAGGATTGGAGTATCTGAAAAAAGGCGGATTTTCGGACTTCTTTAATCTAGGGACAGGACAAGGATTTTCTATTTTGGAAATTATCAAAACAGTGGAAAAGGTCTCGGGAGTGCAGATCCCTTATAAGATCGGTCCCAGGAGAGAAGGGGATCCTGCTAAATTGATCGCGGATAATACAAAAGCCAAAAAGGTTTTAGGTTGGGATCCTAAGTTTGCAAAAATAGAAGATATAGTTTCCAGCGCTTGGGAATTTCACAAAAACCATTCTCATTAAAAAGAAAAGGTTTCTTCCCCGATTGGAGAAGAAACCTGAAAGATCGGTAAATAGTGATTAGAATTCTGCTGTTTCGTTTTCTTCTATAATGGACCAAGCGCCGGTAATCTTATTCAATTTATATTTGTAAGTTAACTGTTTTCCACATGTGCTTACACTTCTGCTAAGATTACGGGTTCTTAATACGGTTCCATTCAGCTTTAGTTCAATATCCAAAGCGGTCCCGAAACAATTTGCGTTAATCAATTCCACAGTGAACTCATGTTCTGAACCGACACTCATCGCATTATTCAAATTAATCTCAGGTCCCGTATACACATCCGCTTCCGGATTTGTGGAGAAGAACTCTTGTCCATCCATTAAGAAACGAACCTTATCATCCACTTTTCCAAGTTTTGCAGTAAATACCTGAGGATTTTCGGAATAAGTTGCTTCACAATCTCTTTGGTCATACACTGTGGTGTAGCTCATTTTAGCCACGGTTCTGTCTTTCAGATAGTTTAATGTATAAGCGATCGGAACTCCAGGGTTAGCGGCGGAATAGTTTGCAGCTTCCGGATTTGCTAAGAAGTTACGGATAGCTTGGTACATACTTCCCGGAGTAGCGGAATCAGCCGCACTGATCGGAGCAAGAGCGAGACCTGCATTTCCACCTCTTACAAAATAAGCGATCCTGGTCTTGTCTAGGACCTGCTCATGAGTTACGGAAACTTCTCCACCAATTGGAGGTACAGGAGAAACCGCGGAAAGAATTCCAGGGTCCCAAGCAACTTCCAATGCTGTTTTTACTTGAAGTGCTGTATATTCCGATTCCAAAAGGAAATAAACCACTCTTCCGTAAGATACTTTAGAAACATATAATGGAGGATTGTTTGCAGAAATCTGCCCTTCCGGATCTTGGAAGTTAGCTCCATCTTTAAATACTGATGTAGAAAGAGTTGGATCCTCGAAATTTACATCATAGAATTTCTGGGTGAACTTCATCAAAATATAGTTCTTTTTACCCAGATTGTCTATTCCAAGGCTGACCTTTAGACCAACATCGGAGAAACGAGCATCCAATCCAAGATTGAATAAAAGGTGATTCTCATTATACACCTGCTCCACGCTAAAGGAAGCATCTGCAGCAGTTCCTACAACGTCAGTGGATAGAATGTCCTGAATCCCTTGTTGGATATTAGATGCGCTTACTTGCGGCAACTCTTTAGAGTAGATCGCATTTGGGCTGAGTTTTAAACCGGTTAGGAAAATTTTACCTCCGGATCTTGGAATGGTAACCGGAGTATACCCACCTGCTTCCAGAAACTTACCTTGTAATAAAGCGCCTGGATAAATTACTTCGGCTCCTTGGTTTAGAATGGCCCGATCCACAAGGCTTCGTACCTCGGATGCTCCCCACTTAGTAGTGGTGCAAGAATAATGCCCATTCTTGGATTCCGGAACAGGGATACCCGCAGGAAAAGGAGTAATTGTTTCGTTACTGGAAGAAGAAAGAGCCTGCCCATAGGAAGGTTCCGTATATAATTCGCCTGCTTCCGCGATTTTAACTGCTCCAGGTCCCGTTTCTTCCACTTGTTTAGAGGAACCAGAGCCCGCTAAGAAGCCCAATAAACCGCTTAAGTTAGATTGATTTGGGGAACAACTCGCTAAGTATCCCGCAGTCAAAGCCACGGCTACAGAAGGTTTGATCCAATTTTTCACTATCTTCATTCTTTCAAAATACCTTATTTCTTTTCAGTGCCTACAGAATTATCTGCCCAAATTTCTGTAGCAAGCGCTAAAATAAAATCATGAGATTTTTATTTATTATTAAAACATAATATATAAGAAGAATACAAAATCAGATGTAAGTCTTCTTGATAGAAAGTAAGAGATGGCTTAAAATATAAGTAAAAATTAAGCGCTTATTTTTGAGGTAGTTTTTGGGGGAATTTTAATAAAAGGAAGGAGATAGGAAAGAAGAAGGTCACGGATGCGGATCTTCTTTCTGCGAGGCAAACAAAGAAGATCCGCCGAAAGAATATTATTTTTTTATAAATGTTAAGAAATGTTCCACTTCCTTTTTGGAACCTACAACGAATGTGGTTCTTTCATGAAGCTCTTCCGGTTCCAGATCCAGGATCCGCTTACCTTCTACAGTAACTGCCATTCCACCCGCTTGCTCTGCAATGAGCGCCATTGGAGCAACTTCGTATAAAAGTCTAAGTTTTCCTTTTGGATATTTGGAAGATTTAGTATCGTTCGGATATAAGAAGATACCACCTTTCAAAAGGTTTCTGTGAAAATCCGCTACAAGAGAGCCTATATAACGAAGCGATTGAGGTTTACGTCCCCCTTCGATGGATTTAATATTTCGGATATAGTTTTTCACTTCATCCGACCAATAATCGTAGTTCCCTTCATTGATGGAATAGATTCCACCAGACTCAGGCATTTTCATTTCAGGATGAGAAAGAATAAATTCCCCACAAGATGGATCTAATGTAAAACCGGAGACACCCTTTCCAACACAGAGAACAAGCATGGTAGAAGATCCGTAAACGATATATCCTGCTGCTCTCTGTTTAGATCCTTTTTGCAAAAGATCTTCTTTCGTTCCAGGAGTTCCTTGAGGAGAGGTTCTCAAGTGAACCGAAAAAATAGTACCAATAGAAACGTTTGCATCAATATTAGAAGAGCCGTCCAAAGGATCGATCGCGATCGTATATTTTCCGACCTTATAACCTGTAGGAATTGTGATGATATCTTCCTGTTCTTCGCTTCCCATTACGCATAAATGCCCGCAGCGGGTAAGTGTATGGGTAAAAATTTTGTCTGCGTATTCGTCCAGTTTCATGACAGTTTCGCCCTGGACATTGGTTTGTTCGGTGGCTCCTAAGATATTTTCTAAAAGACCGGCTTTTCGCACTTCTCTAGAAACAACTTTGGCGGCGTATACGAGATGGCTCATGAGTGCCGTAAAATCCCCGGTGGCCTGGGGAAGTTTGAGTTGTTCCTCGATTAAATATTGGGAAAGACTCATTAATTGGGTAGGGTGGGCGCTCACTTGCGTGTTCTCCTTTTTGCTTTTTAGCTATACCGGATATAAAATCGCTCCAGGGCAGCTTGACAAGCCTGATTTCTGGCAACCTTTGCTCGCCGCTAAATAGATTTTGTAGCGATTTATCTAAAAAAGAAGGTTTCCTTCTTACGAAAAAGTTAGGCTTTTAGAGAGCCCCTAGTCGATATTTCTAAATGAGATGGAAACAGCGAACGAAAGACAGCCTATCCCGGATGTGTTCGAAGAATTTACGAACCAGTTCTTAAGAGATGTTAAAAATTCACTCAGCACAGAAATGGTGCTGACCCATTTTTATTTTCAGGACCTTTCCCAATATTTCAAATTACTTGGAGAACAAAAGTCCGGAGAAATTGTAGAAGAATTAAAATCCGTGATCCAGGCCCATCTTCGTCCGTACGATAAACTTTATGTTTTAAATTCCAGATCCTTCTTAACTTTTTGTCCTGATTGTAGATTGGATATCGTAAAAAGTAGATTCGACGAAGTGATCTTCCAAGTGAACCATCTGATCATAGACTACGAAATTAAATTTCTAGAATTCACTGAACCTTTGGATTCCTTCCAACCGGTTTACGAAAAACTTCTCAAAGCACATTTTTAAAATATCTCCGCGTCTTAGTGACTCTGCGTGAGATAAAAATATATAAAATTGGCACGCAGAGACGCAAAGGTTCGGAATGGTACTAATCGCCTGTGTATCTTCTTCGCATTATTTCCTTTCTCTGGTTAAAAAATTTATTCAATCGGTTTGAAAAAACTCTCTCGTGAAAATGAACGGTTGTACCGTAAATCAGAACGTAAGGGAGGAGAAGATGAAAGACAGGGCGAAACAATTCAAGGACACCTTGGAACGTTATATCAACTACCGCGGAATAGATATCATTCTCACTCTAAAAGACGGGACCGTGATCGAGCTGGATAAAAATAGAAAAATGAACGGTAACGTAGTGATTAAAAACGGAGATTTCGGAATAGAAGCAGAAATCGAAATTTCTTCCATCCAAAAAGCGGATTTTTTTGCAGCTTAAACCATCCTTTAGTTCTTGTCCGACCTAATTTTCTAGACTACAATTTTCCCCCGCGAGCGGGAGGAATTATGGAAGCAATAGGATTGATCTTCGTGGCCGGCTTTGTCGGAACCATTTGTATGTCCCTTTCAATGTGGTCCATCCACTATGCAGGATCTGTAAATGCAGATATGATCCGTGCAGTAGGAAGTTTTTTCACAAAGGATATGAATAAGGCCTTAGTCCCCGGGATAATCACGCATATTATCGTTGGGATTATATTTGCTTTTCCTTACGCATTCCTGATTAGTTTGGCTCCTCATATTTTGATCGCTTCCATTGTCACTGGAGGAGCAGTGGGATTCTTCCATGGATATTTGGTAGGATTCCTTTTAGTGGTATTGGTGGCCAGAAACCACCCTTTAGAGCAATTTAGAGAAGCTGGAATCAGTGTTGCTGCCGCTCACGTTTTCGGGCATTTGATTTACGGGGTAGGGATTGGAGTCATACTTGGTTTGTATGGATATGGCTGGACCTCCATTTTGGCCATATAAGGTCATTTTGGGGTTTTCTAGGTTTCAGGTCTGAAAAACGGCCAAATCACCTTGACTTCCCACCCAGTCAACAGAAATTAGTAAATACGGGGCATTTTGTCCCCAGACTCCGGACCTCTGTTTATTGCAGTGGTCGGTATCGTTTTTTTGCGATATTGTTTATCCGGTCCTAAAACAATCCAAACAGGAGAAATCCACCGAATGGTAGGAATCATTGTAAAGGAAGGCGAGTCCATCGAATCCGCTCTCAAACGTTTTAAGAGAGATTGCGCTAACGCCGGAATCATGAGCGAGATCAAAAGACGTGAATTCTACGAAAAGCCTAGCATCAAAAAGAAAAAGGCTTTGGAATCCGCAAAACGCAAATTAGAAAAGAAAAAACGTCTCTTCTCTCGTAAAGACCGCGGTTAATCCCCGGTCTTAGGTTCCTAAGAGAAATAGGGGAACGGGCATGTCCCTGCAATTAAAAATTAATACTGACCTGAAAGAGGCTATGAAAGCAAAACAGGAGCCTCTTCTCTCCACCTTACGCCTACTCAAGGCTGATATCCAATACGAGCTTACGAAAAACGGAGCCCAAGAATTGAGCGATGAACAGGTCATCGTTTTAATCAAACGTGGTTACGTAAAACGTACTGATGCAATCCAAATGTACGAAAAAGCGAATCGTAACGATCTTGCGGATAAAGAAAAGGGTGAAGCTGAAGTCTTAAAATCATATCTACCTCCCGATGTGCCCGAGGATCAAATCATCGCCGCAGTAGAAAAATTTGTCATAGAACTCGGAGCTTCCGGACCCAAAGACATAGGAAAGGTTATGGGAAAAGTAATGGCAGAGTTTAAAGGCGCGAACATCGACGGATCAAAGGTTTCTGCGATCGTTAAATCTAAACTTTCCTAAGCTGGCCAATCTTGCAGTTCCAAAGGGAATTTATCGACCGTATTCGTAGGGAAGTTCCCATCGAAAGTTATATCAGTCGATTTGTACCCTTACAGAAAAGAGGGAGAAATATGGTTGGGCTTTGTCCATTCCATCAAGAAAAATCTCCTTCATTCAACGTTTCCGTAGATAAACAATTCTATCATTGTTTCGGATGTAAGGCATCCGGAGATCTATTCCAATTCGTGATGAGTTACGAAAGAGTGGATTTCCAAAGAGCAAAAGAAATTCTTTCCGAGTATTCAGGAATTCCGATCCAGGAAAAAGCCAAAGAAGAAGTAGAAAGGACGGAAAACTTATACAAAGTAAATAAGAAGGCACTTCTTTTCTTCCAAGAAAATTTACGCGGTCCACAAGGACTCGCAGCAAGAGAATATTTGAATTCTCGAGATCTGGGAGAAGAAATCCAAAAATCATTCCAACTTGGGTATGCTCCCGGCGGCTATAATCACTTAACCGGAAAAGTTTTTAACACAAAGGAAGAAATCAGAGCCGCTCTAGAGGTAGGACTTATCCGCGAATCCGAAAAAGGAAAAGAACCTTATGATTTTTTCAGAGATCGGATCATGTTCCCAGTTTTCGATCTTTCCGGCAGAGTAATCGCGTTTTCCGGAAGAATTTTAGGCCCAGGAAAAGAGTCAAAATATGTAAACAGTCCGGCTTCTTCCATATTTGATAAAGGAAGAACGTTTTATCATCTTCATCAGGCAAAAGAATCCATCCAAAAGTCCAGGACCTCAATTTTAGTGGAGGGATATTTGGATGTGATCGGTCTCGTAGATAAGGGCTTGGAAAATACAGTTGCGTGTATGGGAACCGCTGTAACTGAAAATCATATCCGGACCATGAAAAAATTCTCCGACAAATTCCTTTTGGTTTTGGACGGGGACTCCGCGGGTAGAAAGGGCGCACTACATGCAGCCGAACTTTGCCTGAAAGAGGCCTTAGATTGTTTTGTTATATTATTGCCGGAAGGAAAAGACCCTTTCGATCTTTCTAAAGAATTGAACCGCCAAGAATTGCATAAACTTTTGGAAAACCAAATCCCTGCTTCTTCCTTTGTCGTGGAAGAACTTTTGGATAAGGCAGATTCTCGAGCTCTTCCGGAAAAGAAAAGAAGGGCTTTGGATAATCTTTACCAATTTCTGAAAGGATTCAATCGAGACTCCGATAAGGAGTTTTTCTTAAGTCTTGGGGCAAGAAGACTCGGGATCAGTATGGATGCAGTTTTGCGAGATTATAAGGGGGGAGGAGCCAAGTTTGCCTCTCCAGGGTCCGATAATAATAAAGATAAATCCGCTAAACGAGTATCGGGCCCAAATCCTGCCGAAAAATGCGAAAGAGAGATCATTGCCTTGCTTGTGAAGGCTAATCATTTATTCCGTTTTTCCGAAGAATTATCCGGACTGGAATTCTTGGACTCTAAAAGTGCGTTTTTATGGGACTTTATATATACGAGATACGCAAGCGAAGAAGAAGTTTCTCCCGCTTCCGTGATTTCTTCGGAGATCCCGAACGAATTTAAGGAATCCATAGCTCCTTTCCTGATATCGGAAGCGGATATGAGTCCTGAAGATTCTGTAAAGGTGTTTCGGGGACTATTAAACCAACAAAAACTTTTCGTGATCGATAAGAGAATGGAAGAGTTGGATTCGGGCTCACCTATAGATGATCCCGAACATTTTACAAAACTGGCATATTATAAGACCGAGAAAGCAAAATTATTGGAATTTATCCGTAGTGAAAACTCGGGCGTAAGATAGGGGACCGCAGAATGGAAAATCTACAAAGCATGCCGGAAGTTCAGAAGATCATCGCGATAGGAAAAGCGAATAGCGAAATTTCCTACGATGAAATCAATGAAATCCTTCCGGATAAGATCTTAAACTCGGAGAAGATTGACGATGTATTCACTCTTCTTCACGAGATGGGAATAGAGATCGTAGAAGAATATACTAGGAAATCTTTGGAGCCGGCTACTTCTATCCTGCCTAAAGACGATCCGGCTCTTCCGGTAAAACCTGCCCGCAAAAAGAAAGAAACTGCTTCTTCTGCAGGTGGTTCAGAAGATCCGATCCGACTTTATTTAAAAGAGATCGGAAAGGTAAATTTGATCTCCGGAGAAACCGAGGTTTTTCTTGCTAAGAAGATAGAAAAAGGCGAGAAGATCATTGAAGAAACCATTTTAGGTTCTTCTATCCTTAGAGCGAACTTCATCAAACTTCTTCCTAAGATCCGTAGTAAAAAGACAAAAGTGTATGATCTTGTCCGTGTAGACAAGATGTACGCGATGAATGCGGAAGAAGCGAAGAAGTTAGAAGAACTTTTCTTCAAGAACATTTCCGTTATCCAAGAACAGGAAAAAGTTTTACAAGAAGCTCAATCTAGGATCCGCAAATATTCAGAGAACTCAAAAAAATACAAAGAGTTTAAAGAGAAAATAGATATTTCCAAAGGTATCATAGATACCGCTGTAAGGGAACTTGGAGTTTCTCAAAAAGAGATCCAGAAAATTTCCCAAAAGATCAAATCTATGGTCTTCAGAATCAAGGAAATCGATCGTCATTTCTTAAAGATTAAAGCTCAGTACGGTTACGACGTTAAGGATATCAAAGCATTCAACCGTTTCATCGAGAAAAATGAAAAGTTAGAAGATATCGAAAAAATGATGGGAGTCTCTATAGACGAGGTCCGTGAGGTCATCAAGGATATCCGCAACAACGAGCGTAAACTTCGTCGTATGGAACAGGAAGCCGGTTCTTCTGTCCAAGAGATTAAAGACTGGGGCGAGAAGATTATCAAGGGCGAAAGAGAAATCGCTCAGGCTAAAAAAGAACTAGTAAAGGCAAACCTAAGACTTGTGGTTTCCATCGCGAAACGTTACGCGAACCGAGGAATGCATTTCTTCGACCTGATCCAAGAGGGAAATATCGGTCTGATCAAGGCCGTAGACAAATTCGAGTATAAGAAAGGATATAAATTCTCCACTTATGCTACTTGGTGGATCCGCCAGGCGATTACCCGCGCGATTTCCGACCAAGCGAGAACGATCCGTGTTCCGGTTCACATGATTGAACAAGTGAACAAGGTGATCCGTGAGACTCGTTTGTTCGTTCAGGAATTCGGCCGTGATCCTTCCAATGAAGAAATTGCAGAACGTTTAGGCTGGCCTGTCCAAAAAGTAAAAGCAGTTAAGAATGTAGCGAGAGAACCGATCTCTCTTGAGATCCCAGTAGGATCAGAAGAAGATTCGGAGCTAGGAGATTTTATCGAGGACAAGGATGTGGAATCACCTGTAAATTCTGCAGCTTCCAGCATTCTTGCAGAACAGATCAGACAAGTACTTCATACTCTTCCTGCAAGGGAGCAGAAGGTGATCCGTATGCGTTTCGGTTTGGATGATGGTTATCCTCAAACTTTGGAAGAGGTTGGTTATCAGTTCAAGGTAACCAGGGAAAGGATACGTCAGATCGAAGCAAAGGCTCTTCGAAGACTACGCCACCCATCTCGTTCCAAGAAGTTAAGGGACTATATCGATTAAAAGTCACAGAGTTTAAGAGAGACACAGTGTAGTCTCACACAGAGTCACGGAGACGCAGAGGTTTTACCTCAAATCACTTGCTCCGTGTCTTTGTGTCTCTGTGCGAAAAAACCTCAGAGTCTCTCAAAACTTCGTGTCCTATTTACCGTTGTAAGTAGCTCGAAGTGATTCGATCAGTTCGAGTGCTTCGGATTCCTTTTCCTTTCTCTGTGCTTCTTTCCAACCTAATTGTTTAGCTAAAATTTGTGAGACCGGTGTTGCAAGTTTTGCGGATAGTTTCAGATCCAAGAATTGGATACGGAATCTTCTCGCAAGAACGTCTGTGACAGTGAGTGCAAATTCTTCTTTAGCAAACCATTCCACTTCTTCTTGGAAATATTCTACACCTTTCAAAAGAGGAGTTGGTTTTTTGCCTAGGATGATGAAAACTTCTCCGCCATAAAAGTTTTGGAGACGTTTTGCGGATGTCTCGCTTACCTTATACATTTTCTGGATTTCTTTGTATAAGTTTTCGGAATAACCCACTTTTCCAGGGAAGGCGTATTTTGCAGTTCTGCTGGAACCGAATTCCTCTAAGGAAGCTTCTTTCAAGACTCGATCAATTAGATCCTCGGACATTTTTCTATACGTAGACCATTTTCCTCCTCCCATCGTGATAAGCCCTGAAGAAGAAACTAAGATCACTTCTTCTCTGGAGATACTCTTTGTATCTTGGTTTCCTTCCGGAGAGATGAGTGGTCGGATACCGGAGAATACTGAGATGATATCTTTTCTTTGTAGAGGTGATGCTAAATATTCTGAACCTGTTTGTAATAGGAACTCCACCTCGGATTCCAATGGAAGAGGATCTTGGCTGACTTCGTGGATTGGTGTGTCTGTGGTTCCTAAGATCACATGATCTTCCCAAGGAATTATAAATACTACACGTCCATCTTTTGTTTTAGGAATGATAAGCGCTGTATTACAAGGAATAGTTTCTTTTTTGAAAACTAAATGGATTCCTTGGCTTGGGGAAAGTACACGATAGGTTCTTGGATCGTCTTTTAAGCGAATATCATCCACCCAAGGTCCGGTCGCGTTTACTACAATTTTCGCTTTTACGTTATAGGTCTCTCCACTTAAGAGATCTTTTACTTTTCCACCTATAATTTTGCCGTCCTTCTTCTGGAAGGAAAGAAGTTCAGTTTGGTTCAGTACCAGAGCGCCTTCTTTAGATGCTGCTCTCGCGAGGTTGACGTTTAGCCTTGCATCATTGAATTGAGAATCGTAATATAAGATCCCACCTGTTAAACCCTTGGTTTGGAGAGCCGGAAAATCTTTTTCTACTTCTTCTTTGGAAACCCTTTTATGAGAAGGCAGATTTCCTTTCCAAGCTAGGATATCATACATTGTCATTCCGATACTGTAATACGGTTTTTCGTACAGTTTGTATGTGGGAAGAATGAATGGAAGCGGTTTGACCAGGTGAGGCGCGTTTTCCAAAAGCCTTTGTCTTTCTGTGAGAGCCTCGTGAATTAGTTTGAAATGGAATTGGGCGAGATAACGAACCCCTCCGTGTATTAGTTTTGTGGAACGTGAAGAAGTTCCAGAAGCAAAATCCGATTTTTCTAAAAGTGCCACTTTCAATCCTCGGAGGCTCGCGTCCAGAGCTGCTCCGGCTCCTGTGGCTCCACCCCCCAAAATTAAGAGGTCGAATTGTTCTTCTTTCAATTTTTCAAACCGGCTTTTGCGATCGTGTTTTTGCATATGTACAAGGTCTTCCTGCTTTACAGGCTGATTTCGCCGGGTGAAATTGCAATAAAAGAGCCAAATGGAACCTAAAAAACAAATCGAATTGATACGACGTGGGACAGTCGACCTGATCAGCGAAGAGGAACTTACCTCCAAACTTACCAAAAAAAAGTCCTTAAAAATCAAAGCCGGTTTCGACCCGACAGCTCCGGACCTTCACCTGGGGCATTTCGTTTTACTCAGAAAATTGAGGCATTTCCAGGACCTGGGTCACGAGGTGAATTTTCTACTCGGGGATTTTACCGCGATGATCGGAGATCCTACAGGCAAATCCGAAACCAGAAAAAGACTCTCTAAAGAAGAAGTCCTGAAAAATTCGGAGACCTACCAAAACCAAGTTTTCAAGGTTTTGGATAAGGAGAAGACCAAGATCGTTTACAATTCCCGTTGGTGTTCCGGGATGAATTTTGAAGACGTTCTGGTGCTGACTTCTAAATACAGCGTGGCCCAAATTTTAGAAAGGGACGATTTCAGCAAAAGATATAAAGGCGGACAGCCAATCTCTCTTATCGAATTTTTATATCCTCTGGTCCAAGGTTATGACTCCGTAGAAATGGAAGCAGATGTAGAACTCGGCGGAACAGACCAAAAATTCAATCTTCTCGTAGGTAGAGAATTACAAAGAGAATACGGAAAAGAGGCACAATGTGTGATCACTTTGCCACTTCTCGTCGGTTTGGACGGAGTCAAAAAAATGTCCAAGTCACTTGGAAATTATGTAGGGATTACGGAAGAGCCGATCGATATGTTCGGAAAACTCATGTCAATTTCGGACGATCTCATGTGGAATTATTTTGAATTACTTACGGATCTTCCTCTGGAATCGGTTGGGGAACGCAAAAAAGGGATCCAATCCGGGGAATTACATCCTAAAGAGGTTAAAACAGAACTTGCAAAATTAATAATGGACCAGTTCTCTTCTTCCGATGCAAATGTAGAAGCGATAGAGGAATGGAATAAGGTCCATAACCCTAAAGCGAGAGCGATTCCGGAGAATATTCCGGAAACAAAATTAGGTCCCGAATTTTTCCAAGAATCCGAAACTCCTCAACTGATCTGGGTACTCGCCAAACTGGGATTTGTTCCTTCTACCTCCGAAGCGAGAAGGCTGATCAAATCAGGGGGGATTTATGTCGACGAAGAGAAACTCTCGGACGAAAAATTTACCGTAAGTAAAAACGCAGAATACTTGATTCGCCAAGGCAAAAAAGGAAAATTCATCCGTCTGGTCAGTTGACCGAAATCAGAACATGCTCAGCGAAGAAGAATCCACAGTACTTTCCAAGACGATCAAGGAAATCCAGGACAACGAAGTAGAGTCGGAAGTCCTGGAAAAGAAATTTCGTCAGATTAGAATCGGTTCTTCCGTATTCTTTTTCCTTACCTTAAGCATCACCACTGTTTTTGCGTTGACAAGAAGGTTAGATTCTCTCCAAAACACCGTCCAAAAACAGAACGAGGTAATCTCTGTTCTTTCAGAAGACATTACAAGTTTAAGATTAGAAGAACAGCAAAGAGAAGAAGAAGTCCTTCGTTTTAAGTCTTCGATCTTAGATGATGTTCCTGATGGCGATTTAAGTGAAGAAGTTAATAAAAACTTAAATTCCCTACAAGCAGTCATTCCAAAACCTGGAACTGGTAAAAATATCAGTAGAGGAAATCCGAATTTTAAAGAAATCTCTCTTACATTCGATTTAGGAACAGGAGAGGATCTACAAATACTTTATGAATTTATGATGAGGTTTCCGATCAAGGTGACCTTGTTTGTTTCCAATGAGAATCCTGCTAAAAAAGGGGGTTCTTTATTCTCGAAGACCAATTTGGTTTATCTCAAAAAATTAGCAGCCTTAGATGGAAGAGTGGTTTTTGGGAATCATACATGGAGCCATTTTAATTTACCTAGAAGTTTAAAAGAACCTTCTCTTAGAAAAAGAGCACTTCTCAGTTATGTTGCAGATGAGATCCCGGATTTTAATCTTCTTCTGGAAGAATTAACTTCCGTGGAGGACAAATTTAGAACTATTACCGGGCTAACTCTTACAAAGTATTATAGACTTCCTTACGGCGCAGTAGATCAGATTATTTTGGATGTATATTCTACCCAAGGTTATGAAAATCATATTTTCTGGAGTAATAATACTGTAGGTTCTCTAGATGTTCCCGACTTCGTATATAAGAAGTATATTACCAAAAGAGATCCTGTTTCCGGAAAAACGAAGCTAGTCCAAAACCCTCATTATAAGACTAAGGAGGAGATGTTGGACTTTTTATATCGTTGGGAAACTTCCGACAAAAACGGAATGAATGGTGCGATTATTTTAATGCACTTAGGTTCGCCTAGACAATCCGAAAAATTGATCTATATTCTTCCTGATTTTATCCAGGCAATGCTAGACAAAGGTTATAAATTCGTAACCGTTCCGGAAATATTAAACGAAAAGCAGGACTAAATTCCCACTTTTCGTTTATAGCTTACTTCTTCTTTTTACCTTTATTATTCGGTCCAATCGGCTCAGGCTCGCTGGAAAATTCAGGGCTTGGGAAATACACAGGTTTCACAGCTTGTTTTTTACCAAAAATCCTTTCCCACATTCCATAAAACCAATGCTGAAAATTATATAGATGAAGATAGAATACAGGCACCATGAGTAGGGTAATGATACTTGCAAATGCAAGTCCCCAACCGAATGCTAACGCCATCGGGACTAAGAACGGATCGTAACCTCCTATGCCGTAAGCAGTAGGTAAAAGTCCTAAAACCGTGGTCACCGTAGTTAAGGTAACAGCTCTAAGTCTTAAATTTCCGGTATCGACTAAGATTTCTTTAATGTCCTTACTTGGATTTTCTCTTCGGAGGGTGTTAGCAAAATCTACTAGTACGATAGAATCGTTTACTACAACTCCCGCAAGACCTACTATTCCAAGCATAGCTAAGAATCCGAAATATTCTCCATGACTTACGAACGCTAAGATCACTCCAATAAAGGAGAAGGGGATAGCACTTCCGATCACGAGAGGCTGCATCAAAGACCCAAATTGGGAAGCGATAATAATGTACATGATGAGTAAGGCCATCAAGAATAGAAATCCTAGTGAGCCCATAGACTCTTCCGTATCTTTATTCTCTCCGCCGAAGCGAACTATATAGCCTGGATACTTATCTACGATCTTTTCTTGGTCCGCTAATTTTTTAGCGGAAGCATTTGCCTCACTAGAGTTGGCTTGTTTTCCGCCTGCAAGATTTGCAGAGACAGTGATCAGACGTTTTCCATCCAAGTGATTGATATTCGAAACACCTGGAAGTCTCTGCATGGTTACCAGTCTAGATACCGGGATCATTTTGCCGATGGAGTTGGAAACATATACATGGTTCAAACTATCCACGGACTTTCTATAAGATTCGGGAAAGCGTACTTTGACTTCTACTTCTTCGTCAGTTCTTTTGATCTTTGTAGCAACAGTACCTTGGAAGGCAGTATTGATCGCCTGAGCCACTTTAAATACGGAAACTCCCGCTGTAGAAGCAAGTGATTCGCTGACTCTAATACGGACTTCGTCCTTACCTTCGTTGAAATCGTCAGCAATATCGGTGACTCCTTTCACGTGTCCTAATATACCCTTATATTCGGATGCAATTTTCAGAAGAGTGTCGTAATTATCTCCTCTGATCTCAATCGCCACAGGTTTTCCAACAGGAGGACCTCCGGAAACTTTTTCATATTCTAGAGCAATCAGCTTTCCACGAAGTGATTCAAATTCTTCCGGGATCACATTAGGTTCCGGAATATCGCAAGGGTTTTTGGTTTCTTCCGCTTCTTTTTGGATTTTCTCTTCTTCAATCTTGCGAGAAGTTTCGTTTAATAACCAGAGAGTTTTTCTTCTAAGTTTTTGGATGATATCGTCCGTTTTATGGCATTTTTTACGGTTTTCTTCCGCAGTTAAATAAGCCATTACCATTCCGTAATGTTTTCCCCTTTTGGTAAAAGGGTCATTCGGGTTAGCTTGAATGATCCCGACACGAGTCGCATAATTTTCCAGATCTTCCTGAGGGACTTTTGCGATTTCTTTTTCGATCACCTCTAAATAACGATACGTTTCATTCAAACTGGCTCCGGTTTTTGCGGTGACTTTTACGTAGAACTGGTCAACGGAACCTGGGAATAGTTTAAATTTGGAGAATAATATCTGAATGATAAAGCTCGCGATGAGCAATGTAACGATCCCAATCGTCATTTTCCAAGGATTGTTCAGAGCGAATCTAAGCGCAGGAACATACTTTGTATTTCTAAATTTAGAGAACCATCCGGATTCTTCTTTGATTTCTCCCGCTTTTACTCCACCTTTATTGATATCATACAAGTGGTTCGGTAGAATAAAGAACGCTTCTGCAAGAGATGCGCAAAGTGCTATGATCACAACGAGAGGAATACTGAATACGAACTTACCAAAAATTCCCGGCATAAAAAGAAGGGGAGCAAATGCAGCAATCGTAGTAGTAACAGTTGCAGTCACTGGAGAGACCACTTCTAAGGTTCCCTTTAATGTAGCCTCGTAAGGAGGAAGTCCTTCTTCTATATATCTGTATACGTTCTCACAGATAATAATCGCATCATCTACAAGTATCCCGACTACCAAAACTAGACCGAACATCGAGATCAAATTCAGGGTCAGACCGAATTGATCCATGATGAAGAATGTAGCACCAAAAGACACCGGGATCCCGAGAGCAGTCATTAACGCCACTCTCCATCCTAAAAAGAAGAATAAAGAACCTGTAACTAGGATCATCCCAAAGGTAGCGTTTGAAATTAAAACATTCAATCTGCGTCGAATATATTTAGAAAGATCATTTACGAACGCGTATTGGAATTCGGGAGAAGTTTGACGGAATTTTTCTACGGTGGCTTTTACGCTGTCTACTACCTTGATCGCGTCCGCACTTTGTCTTTTTAGAACAGTGAGTGCTACCGTTTTAGTTCCATTTACATTTTCGATATAGTCGGCTTCTCGTAAACCTTCCGTAACTCTCGCAATATCTTGTACTCGGATCGCATTTCCAATCTCGTTTCCTCTCACATGGACTCTGGAAATTTCCTCTGGAGTATCAAATTCTCCTATAGTCCTAAGAATGATTTCTTTATCCAGACCGGTGACATTTCCACCAGGAACGTTTACGTTACGATTTCTTAATGCGTTGATTACGTCCTGACCGGTAAGATAAAAACCGAATAAACTATTCGGAAGAATATCCACTTGCATTTCGGTCTCTCTCCAGCCTCTGCGAGAAACCTTTGCCACCCCGGAAATATCCAAAAGAGCCTGTTCTACAATTTTTGCTTGGGCACGTAATTTTTTCTCAGCTTCGACAGAACCATCATCTTCTTTTAATGTGATGGAAACCTCGATCACAGGAGTTCTTGCGGTTGTAATCTCGGTAACGATAGGATCTTCTACTTCTTCCGGAAGATCTTCAACCCGGTCTATGGCGGATTTAATATCATCCACCACTTTTTGAGTATCCTTTGTATCCGGATCCAATGTAACCACGATACCGGATCTACCTTCGATGGAGGCGGATCTATATTCTTTGATCCCATCCACTTCCTTGATCGCTTTTTCGAGGGGATTTGTGACTAACTTTTCGACCTCTTGGGGAGAAGCTCCCAAATATAGAGTAGAGATAGAAACTATATCGAAGTTAATATTCGGGAATGCTTCTCTATTCATCTTAACAGCAAGAAAACTTCCGGCAAGAATGATCAGAACGGTAAGTAAATTTACGAAGATACTTTTCGAGAGGAAATATTCGATGATACTTTTCATATGGGTATTCTGCTTAAGGGTTTAGGGGAGAATTTTTTAGTCCAGAATAGGACCGCTTAGTTCCATGGAGTCGTTGAATCCGAACATTTTTGTACTTTTTAATCTATCTACGTACAAAACTCCGTTTAGGTGATCGCATTCATGTTGGTATACGATTGCGGAATATCCTTCGATAGTTTCCTCGTGGGAATTTCCTTTTTCGTCCATCCATTTCATTTGGATCTTATTAGGTCTTTCTACATAACCCCTCATACCCGGAACGGAAAGGCAACCTTCCCAGTTTCCGTCTACTGATTCCGTGATAGGTTTGATCTCCGGATTGATAAGAATTCTTTCAGGAACCCTAGATGGGCTATCGTCCTCGGGGTCGGAACCGACTACTACTATCTTCTTCATGATACCGATCTGAGGAGCTGCAAGGCCTACACCGTCCGCATGTCTCATCGTATCGAACATGTCCCGGATCAACTTTTTGAACTCTTTGGTTCCCAGTTCGTCGGGATGAACATTTTCACTGGTCTTTCTAAGAAGGGGATCGCCGATTTTGAGAATTTTACGCACTGACATTTTCAGAACCTTGTCCTAGAGCTATCCTTCACCGGTTTTTGCCCACCAGATTTTAAGAATGGTTCTAGGATTTTAGACAGCATTCCAGCGGTCGGTTCTAAAAATCTTGGATTTTGAGCTTCCCATCTGAATACAGAAGTTGCGACCGAAAGGTTTTGTAATATCTCCGCCTGGGTTTCCAATGGGCCAACGGTTCTAGGAAGAAGTAAACCTATAGGACATTTTGCCTTTTGAGAATAGAGATCTTCTTTTTCCAACCCGTTCCAAAGCTTTTCTAAACCGAAAGGGTCCCAAAAAAACTTAGGGATCTGGGTTAAATTCCGAAGAAACCAATCCGTTTTTTCAAGAATAGAGGCGGAGTATCCTGATACCGGCAGTGGATTTGGAAAAACTAAAAATGCAGAAAGTATTTTGTCGTGGGGCTCTGTGAGAAGGGGCCAGATCAATCTCGCAGAAAATCCTTCCGCAATTAGAATTTGTTTCTTCTTTCTTTTCTCTAAAAATTCCAGAATATCCTGATTGGAAAATCCTGAGAATTTTTCAGGACCTTCTGCCACCGTAAGATAATAATTGGAAGAAAGTTCCGGGCTGAAAGCTCGGTCAAAAGAATGTAAGGGGTCCCGGAGCCAAAGCACCTCGTCTTTTTTGGGATTTCCCCGGCTGGTAAAAGTCCAATGATTCTCTCGCATTAGTCTTGACAGTGATTAGGAAAGGAAACTATCTATTAGGTTCGGCTGAGGATGGTGGAGACGAGGGGAATCGAACCCCCGACCTTTTGAATGCCATTCAAATGCTCTCCCAACTGAGCTACATCCCCTTTGATTCCAAATTGGTGTCCTTGGGCATGCTGTCAATATATATTATTTTAGGAGCAATCGGATGAGCGATTCCGTCGAGGAGCTACAGAAAAAAATAAAAATCCAAAACGATATCATCAAAGGTTATGAAAAAGTTTTGAGATTGAACGAGCAGGAACTGGAGAATGCGGATGAGATCATTCGTATGTATGAGACTATTATCCAATACTCCGGACAAGAATTAAAAGATGTTAAAGAAGCTTTTGATGCAACTTCAATCGTGACTAACTTATCCAGAGATGAATTAATTTCTGCAATGAATCGAATCAAAGAACTCGAACTCGCTAATAGAAAACTAAGGGAAGAATCCCTTAAATTCCAATCCTAAATTCCGACCTTGACCCAGATCAAAAAACAGGAGACCCTACTTAGAAGTCGAAGTGACGGTTCCTTCTTTTTAGAAGAAGGATTAGGGGTCTCCTCTATCTTTGATAGTTTCCTGAGGGAGGCGATTGCACTCACTCATGCAGATCTAGGCGGTATATTTTCCACAACAGAAGCCGCCAATATAAGACAGATCTCCGGTCGTAATGAAAGAGAACTGATCGAAGCTGCACACTGGGCATTCTCCCAATCCGGAAAAGATCTACTTTTAGAAAAAGGTAAAACACCTCCTTGGGCAAAAGCACCAAGTAGTTATCCACTTTTGGTTTGCAGATTGAAAGTAGACGATCTGGATTCCAGTTTAAAGGCAAATCGTGCTAGTTATGCCGTTTTGGTTTTGCAAGGTAAGACCACTGCGGATCGTTTTTCCAAAACCGATTTTGAACTTCTTCGTACTACATGTAAAACCGTAGGAAGATTATTAAAAGAATCTCATGTATCCGGAGATGCTTCCCTTGTCACTCTTTCCTTACTCGCTACCACTCAGTTAGTATTAGAAGCAGCTCAAGCAAAAAGGCAATCAGAACGTTTTGACTTCCTTCTAACGGAAGTGATCCGTGTATCAGGGCTCATCAATTCTTCTTTAGATCTTTCTCAATTATTAGAAGCTATCATGCTTTCTTCTAAAACAGTATTCAGAACGGAAGCATGTAGTGTTCTTCTTTTGGATGAATCCAAAGAATATCTCTATTTCCACACAGTGCTTGGCGAAAAAAGTGAAGCAGTCACAAAAATGCAGGTTCCTGTTGGAAAAGGTGTGGCTGGATTAGTCGTTCGAGAACGTAAGCCTATGATCATCAATGATGCTCAAAATGATGATCGTGTTTATAAAGAAGTAGATAAGGCTTCTCAATTCACTACTCGTAATATTATGGCTGCACCCTTGGTCGCAAACGACGAAGTCATCGGTGTAATCGAAGCAATCAATACTGTAGACAGAGAAACGTTTACAGGAGAAGATCTGGAACTTTTCTTAAGTTTTTCAGGAACTTCTGCGTTAGCCATTCAGAAGACTGGACTTCTCCAAAACTTAGAGAATGCAAACAAGGATCTTCGTAAAAAAGTTTCGGAGTTAGAGTCTTTATTCGACTTATCCCAAGCAGTCAGCCTTTCCACGAATAGATTAGGCTTGGTGAGAAAATCCATCCGCTTGATCATTCGAGAATTGGATGCGAGTGTCGCTGGTATCTTCTTATACAGTCTTTCGAAAGAAAATTTTATCAATTGTGCTTATTACGACGGGAAAGCCGAAAAGATAGACCGGGTATTGGAAGAGGAAATTTTCGGAACCCAGGTTTTATCCAGTATTAAAGAAGGTCTTCCGGTCCTAAAAAGAGATATTTTGGACCAACCGTTTCCTCATGAGTTAGACAGAAGATATTTAAAAGGTTCTTATATTATTGTTCCATTATTCTTATCCAGCGGAGAGCCTTATGGGGCCTTGACTGTCGCTGATAGAAAGGATAAACTTTCTTATCAGGACTCGGATTTCCGATTATTGCAGACAATGGCTTCCCAGTTTACCAAGGGATTTGAAGCTTTCCGTCTTAGAACGGAGATGTTGGAGAAAAAAGCGATCCAACAGGAGATGGAAATTACTCGGAAGATCCAGCAGAATATTCTTCCTTCCGAAAAAGTATTTCATTCTAACTTCGATTTGGGAATTCTTTCTGTGCCTGCAAAGGACGTATCCGGAGATTTTTACGATTATTACCAGTACAGCGATGGTCAATATTCTTTTTTGATCGCAGACGTTTCCGGCAAAAGTCTGCCGGCAGCACTCTTTATGGCGATGAGTTCTTCTATCATTCGAACTCTTGCCAGAAACCATGATCTAACTCCGGAAGAAATTTTAAGACAAGGAAACGAGCTGATTTTCGAAGATTCTCATTTTGGAATGTTCGTTACTGCATTCTTCATTCATTATAATCCATCCATGTTCACGATAGAGTATGCGTCCGCAGGTCATAATGACCAGGTCTGGATCAAAGAAGATGGCTCTTACGAATTATTAAAAGGACAGGGACCTCCACTTGGTGTGATCCCGACCGCAAAATATAAGGGTGGAAATTTTACAGTCAAACCCGGAGATATTTTCGTTCTCTATACGGATGGAGCGGTAGAAGAAAAAGACGCCCAAGGAAATGAATTCGGTCTGGAAAGAATGATAGAAGAAATCAAATCCAGAAGACATCTTCCTGCCCAAAAAATTGTGGAAGAATTGTACGCTACGATCCGTTCTTTTTCATCCGGAAAAGAACCTTTCGACGATTTTACAGTGCTTCTATTGAAGTACAATAATGATTTCCAATTTTTCAGGACTTTCGATGCAAATACCGGACAAATTCCTATCTTCCGAGAATTTATATATGATGCGATCAAGGTCAGAAATCTGCCGGATTTCTTAAGAGACGATATTCTTTTGGCGGGGGACGAGGCGGCTACCAATATCGTAATGCACGGGTACAAAGATACTCTGCTCAGAAATCCGAAATTCGATTGTAAAATTCGGTTCACTGAAGATTCTATCACGATCGTGCTGACTGATTCCGGAAAAGGATTTGACAGAACGAATGTGAAAGACCCGTCCATAGAGGAAAATCTCTCCGGAAAAAGAAAAGGCGGATTCGGTGTGTATCTGATTGAGACACTGATGGACGTGGTGGATTATAAAATGGAAGAGGGAAGAAACATACTCACTCTCCAAAAATTTTTCCGCTGACGATGGGGGCAAAATGGAACTGACGGTAGAAATAAAAGGGAACTCTAGAGTGATCCATCTTATCGGGAATATGGACGTTCATAATACACATAGGATCGAACAAGCATTCATGGATCATATTCGAAAAGCTACAGAATCCAATATCGTCTTGGATATGTCCAACGTAGAGTTCGTTTCTTCCGCAGGTTTAAGAGTCATCGTTGGTTCCTTAAGAGTTTGTAAAGAAAGAGAAATACAGCTTAAACTTGCAGCTTTACGCCCCGCAGTTCGTAAGGTTTTTGAGATCATAGATATGGATTCCCTTTTTAAGATCTATGATACCGTGGATTCTAGCCTGCAATAAATCCGTTTGCCAAACCGCGGTTTTTAGCTTTCCTCCCTGGCCTTTCTCTAAAAACTGTGTACCGTATGTCGGAACAAGCGTACTCTATAGATAATCCGTTTCAATCTTCTAACCAATCGGAATCCCAACCCGTTTCCAGTATTTACGACGATGCCAATGCAATGGGCAAAGAGTTACTGGAAAAACCTCTTCAAGGAGGAGGGACAGATAGGATCCTAGTACAACATTCTAAAGGAAGAATGACTGTTTGGGAAAGGATCAAAGTCCTTACCAATTCAGAGCCTAATATTCTCTACCAGAACTGGGGAAAAAATTTAGACGGGGCTTCCTTAATTACCGGTATTTTAAATATTAACGGAAGGGACGTAGCGATCTACGGACATGACTTCACTCTCAGAGCGGGGTCCATGGATGCTACTAACGGAAACAAACTCGCAAGACTTATCTATATGGCAGGCGAGCATGGAATTCCTCTGATCGGAATGAACGACTCTGCAGGTGCCTATGTTCCTGCAGGAGTGGGCGGTCTAGACGGATATTCGGAAGCGTTTACAGCGCTCAGAAAGATCAGCGGTGTAGTTCCAAGCTTAATGTTAATGTTTGGATTTAACGCAGGTGGTGGAGCTTATCTTCCAAGACAAGGTTCTTTTATGATCCAACCGGAGAATACATTCTTCGGATTGACAGGACCTGGAGTTGTTAAATCAGTTTTGGGTGAGGATATCAGTGCTGATGATCTGGGAGGACCAAAAGTCCACGGACAGAGTGGGGTAGTTGACTTAGTTACTAACGATGAGTTAGGAGCTTTAAGAACAGCACTCAGACTTCTTTCTTATCTTCCGGATAATAGTTCCAGTGCAGCACCTTTCCATCCAACGTCCGATCCTACTGATAGATTCATCTACGAAGAAGAGATTTTATTTAAAAAGACATTCAATTCTCCTACGGGGATGAACACACCATTCGATATCACATTATATATCCAAAATATTTGTGATCATGGTCAGTATTTCGAGATCCAACCTCAAAGATCCAGAAACCTGGTTACTGCATTCGGTAGATTGGGCGGACATGTGGTGGGATTTGTTGCGAATAATTCTGCGGTTTCTTCCGGTCAGATAGATATCGGTGCAGCAAGAAAAGGTACAAGATTTATCCGCTTCTGTAACGTGTATAATATTCCTTTAATCTTCTTAGAAGATACCACCGGATTCTTGCCTGGAAAAGAGCAGGAGCAGAACGGTATCGTTCTCGAAGGAAGAAAACTTCTGGATTCGATCATCGATATCCGCACTCCAAGATTGACCTTGATCATTAGAAACGCATTCGGTGGAGCTTACGCAAGTTTCAACTCATACCATACTGGTGCGGACATGGTGTTTGCACTCCCTACCGCAAGAATCGCGGTAATGGGACCTGCAGGTAAGGATTACGTTTACAAAGACGAGATCACTGCGATCCAAAAAGAATATAAGGAAAATCTGAAGAATGGTGCATCCGAAAAGGATGCCGCCGCGACGAGGGATAAGAAACTGCAGCTTCTTTCTCAAAAATACGAGAAAGATCTAATGAACCCTAAGGAAGCATTATCTTTAGGTTCCGTTTCCAGGATCGTTCTTCCGGGAACTACCAGAAACATTCTGTATAAAAATTTAGATTATTTAATCCGACACTACAAACCCGGACCGATGTCCGGACCTCAAAGGGAATTCGAGTAAACAAAGATGATCGACTACCAAAATCGGCGCATTACATTTCGCGAATCTACTTCTCCTTGGATCCATTCTTTCTCTTTAGAAACGATCAAATGTCTGATCGTTTGCCGGGGCCCAGTTCGAAAAGAGGCAATGGAAATTTTCGACCAGATCGGGATCAGAGAATATGGTATTCTTCTTTCCGAAAAAGATTCAGTCGTTTATCCGATGGCACTCGCTCCGGAGCTTAGGGATTTTAGATTCCCTTCCAATATCCACAGGGTTCCAGATTATATGGGAGCCGGCGCAGAAGAAAAAGCTGCTAGAATCAAACAGATCATCCAAATTGCAAAAGATAATGGTTACACTCATATCTTTGCAGGTTACGGATTTATGGCGGAAGATTCCGAATTCATCGAAGCAATCGAAGAGAGCGGAATTACCTTTATGGGACCTTCTTCTCATGTAGCCCACCAAGCGGGTTCTAAGGACGAGGCAAAAAAACTCGCTCGCAAGCTGAATGTTTCCGTAACTCCGGGTGTGGATACAATCTCCGCTACTTGCCTTCTTAAAAAAGCAAAGGACGAAAAAGCGTTAGTTACTCTTGCGAAAGAAAAGGGTTTAAACTATACGTATAATTCTTCTATCTCTTTGGAAGAAAACGCTGAAGCCTTATTATACGCAGGTTACGAAAAGATCACCGAATTAGTAACCATTCCTGAATTACAGGCTCAGGCAGAAATCGAAACTGCAGAGATCTGGAAAAAATATCCAAGCAATCGTATTCGTTTTAAATACGTTGGCGGTGGTGGTGGAAAAGGCCAGAGGGTTGTTTCTAAACCGGAAGAAGTAAAAACTGCAGTACAAGAAATACTATCAGAATCTAAAGTAACAGCTCCAGGTTCCAACAGGAACTTTTTGATAGAATTAAATATCGAAAAAACCAGACACAATGAGATCCAGTTGATCGGTAACGGAGAATGGTGCCTGGCTCTTGGTGGAAGAGACTGTTCTGTGCAAATGCACGAACAAAAACTTCTGGAAATTTCTCTTACTCAGGAACTTCTACAAAACGAGATTGCCGTTCTAGAAAAAACATCTCCTAAAAAAGCGGAGATCATGAAGGCGGACTTACAAGTTCTCAAAGAAATGGAAGAACAATCCGAAAGATTCGGAGAAGCTGTAGCTTTAAATAGCGTTTCCACTTTCGAGTTGATCGTAGAAGGAACCAATCACTTCTTCATGGAGATGAACACCAGGATCCAGGTGGAACATAGAGTCACCGAAATGGTGTATTCTTTGAAGTTTACCAATCCCGAAAACAAATCCGAATTCTTTATCGTAGACAGTTTGATCGAGGCAATGGCTCTTCTTGCTCTTCACGGAAAAAGATTACCTAAACCGGAACGTGTCGTTCGAAATATTTCCGGAGCGGAAGTTCGTATCAACGCTACCAATAAGGCGATTCAACCTCACGCGGGTGGAGTAATCTTAGGCTGGTCCAAACCTTTACCGGAAGAGATCAGGGACGACCAAGGGATTTCCGTTAGAAATCCTGATACCGGTCTATTCGTACATTATAAAGTAGCTGGTGCTTATGATTCAAATATAGCACTTTTGATCACTTACGGAACCAGTAGAGAGGATAACCTTCGTAAACTCGGAAATATTCTTAGAAAGACCGAACTTAGAGGTCAGGATTTACAGACCAACTTGCTCGTTCATTATGGCTTGATCCATTGGATCTTAGGAAAGGATCCTTTATTCAAACCTTCTACAGCATTTATGATCTCTTATCTTGCTGCAGTGGGCGCTCTCGAGAGCCTAGGCAAAGATGTGGATCTAGAAGTCGCTTGGACAAAACTTCTTTCTAATGCTCCTGCAGAAGGAAAGAAAGTTCTTTCTCGCAAGCTTACCTTGATCACAAGACCTGTGGCTGAACTGCTTGCAGATGCTCATGTTTTAGCAGGGTTCTTAGGTTATCATGAGAATGTTTCCTGGAAGATCGAAAAAGATCAGGTAGTTTGGTTGCGAAATCCAATCCATATTCTTTCCGACCTTTACTATTATCTGCATATGGAAGGTGAATTACACCAATCTCCTTCCGAACAGATCTGGGACCATGACCAAGCAGTTTTACAATCTGCATTAGCTTTTTATAAAGAACTGGGAAAACTTACCGGCAAAAAAGAGGATTCTCCGGATTGGGACTCCGTATTTGCAGGAAAGGCTCCTGCCGGAGTGGATGCTGGTGTTTGGACCAAGGCGATTTCTTCCCATAAAGGTTTCCAAATCGGATTGGAATTACTAAAACTTATTCCGAACCTTGGAAACAAATCCGGTTTTTATAAACTTGGCGTGGATGAAAATTTAGAGCCGGTGATCCCTGAAGAATTTAAGAAGGCGGACACAAGAGACGCATTCATCAAATTTTTGGCTCCAGCTCCTAAAGCAAGTTCCGACGAGATCGTTTCTCCAATGGGAGGAATGTTCTACTCTAAGGAAGCTCCGGATCTACCTCCGATGGTGAAAGAAGGTGAACATTTTAAAGCAGGCCAACCTTTATTCATCGTAGAAGTAATGAAGATGTTCAATAAAATCACCGCTCCATTCTCGGGAACCATCAAAGATGTGATCCTGAAGGATAGCGATGGAAAGATTATCCAAAAAGGACAAACCATCTTTAAGATCGTTCCGGATGAGGTCGTTAAGATCGAAACTCCTGAAGAGATCCAAGATAGAAAGAATAAGGTAACTTTCTCTCTTCTTTAAGTTTATATCTTCTAAGGTTCTCGTCGGTTAACCGGCGAGAATCTCGGAAGGAACATCTCCTAAGGAAAGTATTTTTTCCGCAGCTCCTCTTTCTATAGCTTCCCTGGGCATACCGAACACTACTGAACTCGCTTCGTCTTGAGCGATGGTTCTTCCTCCGGCTTTCCTAATCTCCAAAAGACCTGCAGCTCCATCTGCTCCCATTCCCGTAAGTAAGAAAGCTTTTGCATTTCTTCCCACATGTTTTGCGACCGAATGAAATAATACATCCACCGAAGGTCTATGACGATTTACGAGTGGTCCATCCGTAATTCTTACGATAAATTGAGCGCCACTTCCTACTACTTCCATATGTTTATTACCTGGGGCAATAAGTGCGATACCTTCTTGTATTCGGTCTCCGTCTTTAGCTTCTCTTACTGTAATTTTGCAGATTTTATCCAAACGATTTGCAAATGTTTCCGTGAATTTTTCAGGCATATGTTGAACGATCACTATACCCGGACTATTTGCGGGAAGAGAAGTTAGAATTTCCTCCAATGCAATTGTTCCTCCTGTAGAAGTCCCGATAGCCACGATCCTATCGGTAGTTGCAATTTTTGTAAAATCAAGTCCGTTCGGTCTGGGAGAAGGAACCGGAATTTGATGTTTCAGTTTAGAAACAGATGCAGAACGAATACATTCTCCCAAATAAACTGCGGAATCTTCCAAAAAATCTTTTAAACCGATTTTGGGTTTGGTAACAATTCCAACTGCACCTTCCTTCAAAGCGATCCAAGCGGTTTCCGAGGATTCCTCCGCAAGAGAAGAGCAAATCAATATAGGAGTAGGGTGAGTGTGCATTATCTTCTTTAAAAAACTGATCCCGTCCATCCTAGGCATCTCGATATCCAGAACGATCACATCGGGCCATCTTTCCGACTTTCCTAATTTTTCTAAAGCGAATACAGGATCGGGAGATGAACCGATTACAGTTATATCCGAATTCATTTCTAATACTTGTTTAAGTACGGATCGGACTACAGCAGAATCGTCGATAATATATACGTATATCATGTTATACTAATTTTTAGGATTTTCCATATACACCTCTCCATCCCAAAGGGAGAAATATATTTTTCGGTGGGATTTACCTCCTATATTGGAGGCGGTTAGATCTATATTTGCCTTACGGACCAGATCCAAGACGGATTCCACATTTTTTTCACCTATTTCTACGATCTTTTTCACCTCTTCTAGTTTATCCTCTTCCGGAGAAAACATGGAAGCTCCACCAAAAATTTTGCATACGAACCTTCCCGGTCGTTCTCCCAATTTTTGGAATTGTTGGAGAAAACTTTCCAAGGCATCGTCCGCATATTTAGGATGAGGTTCAGAAATATGAGGAGGTCGTTTAGGTAACATGATATGGGCCATTCCACCCACTTTCGAATATGGATGCCAAAAACATAATGCGACACAGGAGCCTAAAAGAGTGCGGATCCTTATTCCATTCTCCCCCCAGTAAAAGCCTCCTGGTTGCAGAAAGATATCCCGAACGATTTCAGGCTCCATCTTTCAGCCGGCAGGAATTGCGTTAGCCGCTTCTTCTTTTGTTTCTTCCAATGCGGTCAATTCTTCTACCGTCAATAAGCGGAGAAGGTTTAGTAAAAGAATGAATCCGCTGGCTTGTCTTGCCATTCCCGCTAAAAAATCCACACGTATCCTGGATCCGAATGTGGGAGGAGGTTCTATCTCGGAAGAAGGAATACTCAACACCTCATATACGGATTCAACGATCAGGCCGATATCCATTCTAGCCCCGTTTACTGATTCGGGAACTTCTACGATCACGATACAGGTTCTTTTATCTGGAGAATGTTTTTTCCTGAAAAACTTATCACATACGTCCAAAACTGGGACCACATTTCCTCTTAGATTGATTACCCCCGGGATAAAAGAAGGCATCATCGGAACCGTGGTAACATGAGTGTATTCTAGGATTTCTTTTACATTCAAAAGCCCGATCCCGAAAGTTTCCTCTCCGATCTTAAAGGTCAAATACTGGTTGTCTTCGAAAGTGCTCATTACGACACCTCAGTATTTTTCAAATTTAGGTTTGTCTGGGATACTTACAGTTCTCACCGATGCTAAACTTTTGGACCCGTTACCGGAACTTTCTCTTGTCTGCGACTCTTTGTTCAAACGGAAGAATAGTACGGATTCTCTTAGTGATTCTGCTTGGCTATTCATCTCTTCTGCAATGGCAGCTAACTCTTCGGAAGCGGATGCATTTTGCTGGGAAACCTGATCCAACTGTCCCATTGCCTTATTGATCTCTATCACACCCGAAGCCTGTTCCTCGCTAGAAGCGGTGATCTCTTGTACTAAATCTGCAGTTTTTCTAATATTCGGAACGATCTCATTGATGAGTTTTCCTGCTTTTTCTGCGATTGCTACCGAAGACACAGCAAGACCCGAGATCTCATTTGCAGATTTCTGGCTTCGTTCTGCTAATTTCCGAACCTCAGAAGCTACTACAGCAAATCCTCTACCATGTTCTCCTGCTCTTGCGGCCTCAATTGCTGCATTCAGAGCGAGTAGGTTTGTCTGATAAGCTATATCTTCTATGATGGAAATTTTTTCAGCAATCTGTTTCATAGCAGTCACTGTTTCGGTTACTGACTTACCTCCATCTTCTGCATCTTTAGAAGACTGACTTGCAATCTGCTCTGTCTGTTTGGAATTGCTTGCATTCTGATCGATAGAAGCAGTCATCTCTTCCAAGGATGAAGTAGTTTGTTCTACTGATGCTGCCTGTTCGGAAGCACCTTGGCTAAGAGAATTTGCGGTAGAGGAAACTTCTCCCGCAGAGCCGACTAAACTGCCTGCCTTCATAACGATATCACCCATGATCTCGTTCAGTTTGTCGACTGTGGTGTTTCCGTATTCTTTCAGTTTTCCGAATGTTCCATAATAGTCATTCTCTATCTTGGAAGTCAGATCTCCGTTAGCGAGTCTTTCCAAGGCGTCTACCACTTCATTCAATCCGGTTTCGCTGACTTGTAAGAAGGAATTGATACCTTCTCCTAAACTTCTAAAGAAACCGTCTTTTCCTTCTAGCCGTACTCTGGTTTTAAAATCCCCTTTAGCCGCGGCACCTACGATTTCTTCGATTTCCTTTTGAACAGCAAGCTCTCCGGTAATATCGGACCATTCCACCACAGCTCCCAGTCTTTGCCCTTCAGAACTCAAGATAGGGTTAGCAATTAGGGTAAAAGTCCTTCCTCCGATCACAATCGAAGACTCGTAAGTAGAGGTCAGATTTCCGACTAAATTTCTTTGGTGAGCCGGATTCTTATGGAAAGTATCAATATTGGTTCCAAGGAGACTTTGCAAATTAAACGAGCTTAATTGTTTTCTAATATCTCCTTCGCCGTTCTGGAACATCTTATATACGGCTTTATTCATATATTTGATGTTAAAATCATTATCAGCGATCATCACATTGGTGGAGGCATTGTCTAAAGCCACTTTGATACGAGTTAGCTCTTCATTTTCCAATTTGCGGACTTCCGCTACTTTTTTCTGTTCTGTTACGTCGGACCATTCTACCACGGCTCCTAGTCGGTCTCCGTTTTCGGTGAGAATAGGGTTAGCAATCAGATCGAATGTTCTGCCTCCAATTTCTATACTCGATTTGAAAGTGTTAGTAAATGAGCCGAGTATACCTCTTTGGTGAGCTGGGTTTTTGTGATAAGAGTCTATATTCGATCCAAGTAATTTATTTAAATGGAAATTGTTGAGCTGTTTTCTAATATCAGTTTCACCTATCTCAAACATCTTAACGATCGCTTTGTTCATATATTTGATATTCAGATGAGTATCTGCGATCATAATATTCGTACTGGTATTATCCAAAGCCACTTTGATACGAGTAAGCTCTTCATTTTCCTGGCGTCGAACCTCCAACAATTTCTTTTGCTCGGTAACATCCGCCCATTCAACTACAGCTCCCAGTCTATCTCCGGATTCTGTCAAAATAGGATTAGCTATCAGATCGAAACTTCTGCCGCCAATCTCTATGTTGGAACGGAATGTTTGGTTTAGTTCCTTCAAGATACCTCTTTGGTGAGCCGGATTCTTATGGTAACTATCGATATTCGAGCCCATCAAAGATTCCATACGAAATTGGCTGAGTTGTTTTTTGATATCTTCCTCCGCATTCCCGAACATTTTACGAATGGACTTGTTCATGTATGTGACCTTTAAATTTTGATCCGCCATCATGATATTTGTAGTCACATTATCCAAAGCTGTTCTGATTCGAATAAGCTCCTCTGAATCAGACTTGCTATTCGAAACAATACTTCCGGAAGAGAAAGGTTTTAGATAAATCACCAAGGCGGGCAAAAGAAGAGTCCCGAATATCGCGAACAGAAAATGATAATATACTGGAACTTCTTTCTGGACAGGAACAGATAGTGAAGATCTCGATTTTTCCCAATCGAATTTCAGTTTTTCTAATTTAGGTAGGGAATTTTCAGAAACTTGATTTAGAAAATTCTCCCTTGTATCTTTTGCCTGAATTCCCAAAATTCCTTTTGCGGCAAGGATACTTTCCTGAAGAGATTCTAGATCTTTTTGGAATTGTTGCAGATCTTCCGGATTTTTTAAACCTACTGAAAAACCTTTTAGATCGGATATAATTGTAGATTGTATCGTCTTAAGATTTTCTAATTTAGAAGAAAGAGAATCTTTACTTTGACCGGGAAGGAATAAAGAATAGAAATTGGATTCGTAATCTTTTAATTCCGAATGTATCGTTTCGGAAGAAATCGAAATTTTATCCGAGGATCCGTTCTCGAAGCCATGATCATACATATAACTCCAACCTGCAGATCCGAATGTTAGAACTATTCCCAACAATATAGACCAAACAATTACACTTAGTTTTAATTTACCCTGTCCCATACGATTTACCTATGCTATAAATTAATTATTTCCATTAGCATCGCAGTTCTTTCAACGCGCGAATGTTCTATCTCTCAAATTGGTTCTTTGGATCTTTAAAAGTGAATGAAGACCGGGCACATCAAGAATGAACGCGATCTTTCCTGTCCCCAAAACCGAGGTTCCGCTAATACATTGGATACCTTTAAAAATTTCATTCAAAGGTTTGATTACTGATTGGATCTCACCTAGTAGGTCATTGACTAGGATGCCGAAATTTCTGCCGTCATGCTCTAAAACAAGAACGTTCTTTCTTCCTTCGTCCGGATCGGGGAGTCCTAAAAATCTTCCCAGATGTAGAATGGGCAAAACTTCTCCTCTTAAGTTAATAGAGCCAGAAATTTCTTCGGGAAGAAGTTGGAGTTCCGATTCCATTGTTTCTCTTACCCAGTCCATAGGGACAACGAAATAGGAATCACAGGATCTAACTAAAAATCCATCTATGATCGCTAGTGTAAGCGGAAGACGAATGGAAAATACACAACCTTTTCCGAATTCGGATTGTACGTTCACTGATCCTCTTAAGGATTCGATATTGCGAAGGACCACATCCATTCCTACACCTCTACCGGAAAGGCTTGTAACTGACTCCGCTGTCGAAAATCCAGGCTGGAAGATTAGATTAAATATTTCTTGTTCGTTTAATACTTGGGCAGGATCTATCAGACCTTTTTCGATAGCCTTCTGTCTGATCTTTTCATGGTTGATCCCTTTTCCGTCATCGGATATCTCGATGGAAATACTTCCTGTAGAATGAGAGGCTTGTATCTTTAATTTTCCCCTTTGAGATTTTCCAAGATTCGTTCTTTCTTGGCTTGGTTCAATTCCATGATCTAAAGCATTTCTTAATATATGAACGATAGGATCGTTTATTTTTTCGATCACCGATCGGTCCAACTCAGTTTCCCCGCCCAAAATTTCGAAATCTACTTCCTTTCCGAGTTCCAAAGAAATGTCTCTTACCGTTCGTCTGTACTTTTCAAAAAGTTCTCCGATAGGTACCATCCGAAGAGCCATGGCAGTTTCTCTGATCTCTCCTACGAGTCTGGATAATATTTCGGCAGATTCGTTTAAATCGGAATCTTCCTTGTCTACAAGCAAACGACCTAGGCTTGCTTCAGAGATAATCAACTCACCTACAAGATTTACTAACTGGTCCACTTTTGCGGAGTCTATACGGATCAGCTTAGGAACGATTTGATTTGTTTGAGCTTTATCAGATTCTGACTTTTTAGAAAAAATTTGTTCCTTAGAAGTTTCTGAAGAATGTATAGAAAGGGGAGATTGAAGGCGAAGGCCCTGCAATTCCAAGGCCTTAAAATATTCTTCCTTCTCACATGGAATCTCATCAGCAATTGTATAAAATATTTCTTCGGAAGAATTCGGGGAAACAATCCTCAAAAAAGAGGAATCTTTAACAAAAGAAAAAACGGAGTCGAGATCCTTCTTATCTAAATTGGACTTGAGTTGGACTTCGTAACCTAGATAACAATTTTCAGAATCCCAATGATTCCAATCCGGCAGTTTTGTTTTGTATACGTATAAGTGTTTAATCTCTCCTATTGTTCTTAGATATTTTAAGAAAGAGAACGGATCCATTCCGTCCTTAAAAATATTTTCACCGGGGAAGAATGTAATTTGCCAGTTAGAGCTAACTGCTCCTTGTTTATCTAACTTATCATTGCTTGAATCAATTGGCGGATTTTTAATTTCTTTTTTTTCAGAAACCTTACCTGTAAATCCTTGGGCTTCTTTTATAATTTTTACTTGTTCTGCTTCTAATAGCGGATGTAAATTTTTGCCAGGGATTGGATCTCCTACGATTCGTTTTAAATGATCTATTGCTCTTAGCAAAAAATCTATTTTTGCAGGATCCAGATCTGTTTTCCCGGATCTGGCCAAATCTAATAGGGTTTCCAGTTCATGGGAACATTCTTCGATGGATTCGTATCCGAACATTCCTGCAGTCCCTTTTACGGTATGAACGGAGCGGAACATAGAATGAATCGCTTCTTCGTCGATTTCTCCCTTTTCCAAACGTAAAAGATATAATTCGGCTCCGGACAATAATTCCAGTGATTCTTGTATGAATGCTTCTTTGATCTCGGAAAGATCCATCACACCTTCTCCAGTCCATAAGCAAATTTAAAGGAAGAAGAATCTTTCTTGGAAACTCGAATACGGTCTTGAAAAAATCCGATCAAACCGTATAGATCATAAAATTCTAATAAACAATTCGGATGATTTAAAATGGCAAGATCCCAGGATTTGTACAGGGAATCCTTTTTGAGCAAAATTAAAGATTGAATAAAACTGGAATCCACCTTTTCCAGTGCAGATGTGTCAATCTCGATCCGGATCGGATTTTTATCCAAAAGAGACTGTAATTTGGACTTCCAATCAGAAGCGTAATATATCGAAGCCTCCCCAGAAAGGTCTAAATGAAAGATCGGCCTAGAATTCTTTTGGCCGAGTTCAGATACTTTTATTTCCAATGACATAAAAATTTTCCCGATTATACGAGTAAAACCTGTATCGTTTTTAAAAGTTCTTCCGGTGAGAAAGGTTTGGTGAGCCAAGCCTTAGCACCGGCCTTTAAACCTTCGGTTTTAAGATCATCTTGAGATTCAGTGGTTAACATAATGATCGGAACAAATTTATGATTAGAATCTTCTTTGATTGCCTTCACAAAAGAGATACCGTTCATGTTCGGCATATTCATATCGCTAACTACCAAGTCCACTTTGCCTTCTTTCAATTTTTCTAATCCTTGTAGTCCGTCCTCTGCCTCGACTACCGCAAAGGAGGCTTGAGAAAGATGAAGGGTTAAGATCTTTCGAAACACGGCTGAATCATCCACGATTAAGATTTTTTTCATATTCTCCTTCTTGTCATTCTCATTGAATGGGTAATAATAACTCACTCATCACACAAAGCCGCACATGTTCTCCGGTGTGATCCTTTGCATTATGAATGAAGAATAGACCGTTATGTTTCCTAAGGATCTGATCCACCGCAGTAAGTCCCAAACCAAGACCGAATCTTTCTAAATGGGATACACTTTCTACAGGAGGATGGATACGGAAGAACGGCTGTAAAACTAGGCTTTCGTGTTTTTCGTCCACGCCTCCGTAAGGCCTTTCATCCACGATATTTTTTACTACAACGCAAAAATAACCTTGGTTGATACTAGTGAATATTTCTAGAGAAGTTTTCGAAGCGCAGTATTTGTATGCGTTCAAGATCACTTCTTCCAAGGCCAGAAGGAAAAGATCTTCTTCAATATCCAGTTCTACTTCTTTTTTCAAAGTAGGCAGGGTTAATCTAAGGTTTTTTTTATCCAGATAGGGCAGGATAAACTCGCCGCAACTTTTTATTTTTTCTACAAGTTCCGACGCCTTGATCCTTTTCTTCTCTATATTACGATTAATAATTTCTAATAATTGAGTAAGGCCCTTTAGTAAATTTTTGGTGATCTCTTGGTTTTCGATTACCAGATTCATCATATTTTTATTAATTAAGTAATTTTCACCGTCTTCCTTCATTTCTGTTTTGATCATGTCCAAAAGACTGATGATGGCTCCGATCCCGGAGCCTTGAGATAAAGATGTCTGTAAAGAATGTATAGAGGATTTTTCCCAGGACTCGTCTCCCGCCTTTCTTCTAGTTTCTTTATAAGTAAGCCATTCCAGCTGGTTTCTAAGCTTCAGACTTTCCGCTTCTAGAATTGCTGCCTCGCTCGCCTTCAAAAATCGATAATCTACTGCCTTATTTAGAGCCTTATGGAATTGATCTGGGAGAATAGGTTTGATTATATAATCGAATACGCCTAACTTCATTACCTCGATGACAGTATCAGTGGAATCGAGTGCTGTTTGGACTAACACGGTTGCATCCGGTTGGAATTCCTTCAATTTCTGAATGAAAGTAGGACCATCCATTACAGGCATCATAAGGTCCACTATGTAAAAGGAATACTTATTGGCCTTTGCCATTTCCAGCGCCTCCTCTCCATTGGAAGCAGACTGGTATTGGATCCCGAACTCATCACAGAGAGCTTCGAGCATGAGCGTATTTTCTAACTTGTCCTCAACTAGAAGTATAGGATCTCGGACTACACTCTTTCTCTCCTGTTTATTTTTGATTAAGGAACTTGTAGAGTTAGTCATTGATTTGATCCGCCAATTCTTCTAATACTAATTTTAGTTCGTCCAAGGAGATAGGCTGGGAAAGGACGAAGTCGAAATTCTCCTTGGAATATTTTTTTTCAAAATCTTGAGTTTCTTCCGGAAGGATTAAAACCGTTTTCCAAATTTCCGATATTCTTTCTTTTGATGTAGAATTGGAGTCTTGGAATAGAACCACCTTTTTGTCTTTTTTAAGCTCCCTGAAGAGTAAAGGTTGGTTTTGTTTTTTAAAAAAATGAGTGAGCAGTTCTGCATTTTTCTGATCAGATAATTCCAATTGAATAAAACAGAAATTTTTTAATTTATCCGGATAAGATCCTGCAAAATTTTTTCTTGGTTTGGATTGTTTAGGGGTTTGTTCGAGCCTTGGAAGATTTAAATAAAAAGTGGTTCCAATCCCTTGTTGGCTTTTGACTCGAATGTTTCCCCCATGAGCCTCTACTAATTTTTGGACGATAGAAAGCCCGAGACCTGTCCCTTCTGTATCTCTAGATCTGGAATTTCTAACCTGATAGAATGCGTCGAAAATTTTTCTCTGTTCGGAGTCAGGAATCCCTATACCGGTATCTGTGATTTCTATTATCCAATCTTTTTCATCTTTCTGAATAGAAAGATAGATAGAGCCTTGTTCCGCGGTAAATTTGACCGCGTTTCCTACTATGTTTAGAAAAATCTGTCGAATTCTTTTCGGGTCTCCCCAGATCATCGAAGTAAGTTCTTCTGATTCATCCCATATTAAATGGATATGCTTTCTTAAGAGTTCAGGTTCTAAAAATTCTACAACTTGTTCCAGTTCCTTTCGAATGTCCATTTCTGAAAAATAGAAGGAAGACTTTCCTGCATTCAGCTTAGAAAGTTCTAGGATATCATTAATTAAACCTAATAGATGTAATCCTGATTTATGGATCAGATCTATATAACGTTTATCGTTGGAATTTTCATCTTCTATCTTGATTAATTTAGAAAGTCCTATGATCGCATTTAGGGGAGTGCGAAGTTCATGACTCATATTCGCAAGAAAGTCGCTTTTTGCGGTGCTTGCAGCCTCTGCTTTTTCCTTTTGTACGGAAAGTTCCTTGGTTCTTTTAATTACCGTTTCTTCCAGATTTTCTTTATGAATCTTTAATTCGTCCAGTATGGACATTCTTTCCAGATAAAACCCGATTAAATCTACAAATGTACGAAATGTAAATTGTTCTTCAGGGCCAGATTCGTGTTGAAAAAACTCCATTCCTAAAAATCCGAACCAATCTCCGGACATTCGGATCGGAAAAAGAAAAATTGTGTCTGTTCTTCTTCCTTGGCAAAAAGATCTTTCCGCTTCCGGGAGATCGGAAATACTGAACTCTATTATATCGTTCCTTAGTAAGTATGGCTTCCATCTGGCAAATTTTGAGGAGAGCGAAATTTCAGGATGTGTTTCTGCAAGAGTAGCACTCGAATAGGGACTTTTAATCTCTGCTTGTAATGCTAATACATCCGGGTTTGCGGTTTTCTTGTATAGATAGATCCTTTCCGCTTCGACGAGCACTAAAAAATGTTCGATTGCTCTTTCTACAGTAAAACTTTCGTGAGTTGTATTGAGTAAGACCTGCGAAGCTGCCGTAAGCCCCATTTCGGATCTGAGTCTTTTGGCAGATAATTCTTCTCTAATTACCTTTTCACTAATATCCCTTTGAATAGATAATAAATTTGTAATATTTCCATTCTGATCTTTGACGGGAGAAACCTTCCATTCGGAATAATATTTCGTTCCATCTTTTTTATAGTTAATTGTTGAAGAAGAGTAGGAATCCCCACGCGATAGGCAATTTTTAAGATTTTGTAATATTCTCCTGTCCGTTTCTTTACCGAACAAAATTTTCGGGGAACGACCGATCAATTCATCTGCTTTATATCCGGTCAGCTCGCAGAATGCAGGATTTATAAAAACAATAGAAGGTCCGTTCTCGTTAAGAACAGCGTCTGTAACAAGAATTGCGTCCGAAGTTTGGGAAACGATAATTTGAAAAAGTCCGATCTCTGTGTCGAACCGCAGATCTTCCCCGACCATATAGGCCAGAGAATTTAAGCGAAAATAAACTTAATTCAACCATTTTAGAGGTAAATTCCACAAAAATGACTTATTCTTAAGTAAATTAACTAAATATGGCCATTCCGAGACATAACAAGATGTCGAAGTGCCTACATTAAAAGATTTGCTGGTAATTTAAAGCTCATGGAGTCCTCCCTCGAACCGGGGAAAAGATCCAGGACTGCTTCCGGATAGAATTGCATTAGCTTAGAAATGATCTCATCTACCAAAATCTGAGGTGTAGAAGCCCCGGCAGTGATTCCTAAAATTTTAATCTCAGAGCTATCTAAATAATTTTTATTTAATTCTTCTAAAGAACTTACCTTGAAAGAAGAAGGTTTGGATTTTTGGGCCAATTGTAGAAGCCTAAGTGAATTGGAACTATTATCTGCACCGATTACCATCATCGCATCTATAGACTCCATCATGGAGGATACAGCTTCTTGTCTTTCAGTAGTTGCGTAACAAATATCATCTTTAGCAGGATGTTCTACGCTTGGAAATAATTCTGCGATCTTCTCCACCACCAATTTTGTATCTGCTACAGACAAAGTAGTCTGCATAAGATAGGTAATCGGTTGGTTTATATCTAATTTTCCGACCAAATTTTGGACATCTTCCGGGGATTCGACTAGGAACATATGGGCTTCTCCAGTAGTTCCTATTGCCTCGTCATGTCCTTGGTGGCCTATATAAATGATTTGGTGAGAATCTTTATACCTACGCGCTTTTCTGTGAACTCTTGTGACTAGAGGGCAGGTGGCATCCCCGATCTTCATATTCCTACGTTTTGCTTCTTCAACCACCTCTGGAGAAACACCATGAGCGGAGAAAACTACAGTAGAACCGTCAGGAGCCTCATTTAGCTCGTTAATAAATTTAATGCCTCTTTTTTTCATATCTTCCACGACTCGTCGGTTATGGACGATCTCTTTGCGGACATAGATCTGTTCCTCGGAACTGGATTGGACCTGTTCCACATAGGAAATTGCGTATTTTACTCCGGCACAAAAACCGCGGGGATTCGCGAGATAGATTTTTTCAAGCATCTACCTTTCAGACTGTTCGGGCTGGCTAAGGAGGCAAGCATTTTCGCGCTGAATCTGCGCCAGAGATGCGAAGGGCAATGTCCCGACGAAGTCGGGATGAGGGCTAAGCCCGAACCCGAAGCAGCTCGGTTTTTGCGCATTTGCGCAAAAAGGCGCCCAAACTCTTTCCAAGCGACATATACACTTATGAAAGGAAGGGATCTTTTATCTATTTTGGGGAGAAAAAAGTATCTCTTCCAATTTCGAAATCTTCCCGATTTTCATGGGGAAGAGGTCAAGGAAGACCTCTAGGAAAATCAAATTCTCTCTTCGGAGAGATTCGGATTCAAGGAGGAACCGAATGATTATTAACCACAATATCAGTGCCATCTTCGCTCACAGAACTTTGAAGTTCAATAGCGAAAGCATGAACAAAGACATCGAAAAGTTGTCTTCCGGTATGCGTATCAACCGTGCAGGTGACGACGCTTCCGGTTTGGCCGTGTCTGAAAAAATGAGGACTCAGGTCGGAGGTTTACGCAGGGCGGAACAAAACACTGAAGACGGTATGTCTTTGATCCAAACGGCAGAAGGGTATCTACAAGAAACTCATGAAGTTGTTCAAAGGATCCGTGTGCTTGCTGTGCAAGCTGCGAACGGTATCTACACCGAAGAAGACCGTCAACAAATACAAGTAGAGGTTTCCCAGTTGGTCGACGAGATCGACAGGATTGCTTCTCAGGCCGAGTTCAACAAGATGAAACTCCTTACCGGAGCTTTCGCTCGTTTGAATCCGACCGCAAGTATGTGGTTCCATATGGGTGCTAACATGCACCAAAGAGAGAGAGTGTATATCGAAACGATGAACACTGCGGCTCTGGGATTAAGAAACCCGACCGTTCTGACTTTCATCTCTCTTTCTACGGCGGGAAAAGCGAACTCCGTAATCGGACTTGCTGACGATGCTCTTAGATTAATTTCTAAACAAAGAGCTGACTTAGGGGCTTATTACAACCGTCTGGAACATGCTGCTAAAGGTCTCATGAATGCTTATGAGAACATCCAAGCGGCTGAATCAAGAATTCGTGATACTGATATGGCTGAGCAAATGACCAGCTTTACCAGATATCAAATTCTGACTCAAGCTGCTACTGCGATGCTCGCTCAAGCGAACATGAAACCGCAAACCGTGCTCCAGCTACTGAAGTAATTCAGATAGCTTAAGCCTGCCGGTTTGATCAGTATGTGATGCCGGCAGGGGAGCAGGACGCCAGTGAATGTTGGTTCTTTCGACGGGACCACGGATTTATATTTATTATAAATCGCCGTACGACTCTGAAGCCTAACTTCTCGTAAGCGAAAGTTAGGCTTTTTTTTGTACTTTGCACTGTATCTAAAATCACACCATAAGCTCGCAAGTTTCTGTTCCCATTGTGAAATTTTATTCGATTTGTAATCGAATTCGAATCTTGGCGATAAGTTTTAGAATGCGTAAGGTGAGGCCTTTACATTTTTGGAAGGTGAGAAGAATAACTCATCTCTAAAAGGAAACTTTTGCATCGATGCGAAACTTACACCTACCAATTACACTCTTTGTTTATCTTTTGTTATTAATTTTTGGATTAGGAAGTTTCGCCTTAATCGATTGGGATGAGAATATTTACGGAGCAGCATCCAAGTCAATGTTCGAGACAGGAGAATATTTTAGGATCCAAGTCAACGGACAGGCATTTAGCGAAAAACCTCCTTTTTACTTTTGGCTCGCAAATCTTTTTTATAAAGTTTTAGGACTTTCCGAATTTTCTACAAGGCTTCCCTCCGTTTTCAGCGGGATTTTTTCTTTTTTGATTTTAGTTCGATTTGGAACTCTCTTACATTCTAAAAAGTTCGGATTCATTTGGGCGTTCCTGTATTCGGCTTCTCTTCTGCCTCTTCTACTTTCCCGAACAGCTTATATTGATCATCTATTCAATACGTTTATTTTAGCATCCGTCCTTTCATTATATTTGTATGAAACAAAGGAGAAGGGGGACTTTCGTTCAAGGCTTATCTGGATCTTGTCTGCAGCATTTTTTGGTGGGATTGCTGTTCTTACGAAAGGCCCCTTAGGTTTAGCAATCCCACTCTTTATATTTGGCGCAAATCGGCTATTAGATAGAAATTTGAAAATCTGGATTTTCGATTTCCTCTTATTTGATATCGTTTCTATAACAGTATTAAGTTTTTATTATCTCACAAATTTTATACTGTATGGAAATGAGTTCATCGTTGAGTTCTTCGATTTTCAGAAAAAACTTCTCACCAAATCTTTAGAATCTCATACAGGGCCTTGGTTCTATCATTTTATCGTAATGTTTATCGGATTTTTCCCTTGGACAACGTTTTTGTTTCCGAGCGCTAAGAACTGGAGAATTTTTACAGATCCTAAGATTTCCCGGATTTCCAGGTATTTTCTAATTTGGTTAGGGATAGTGCTACTTATCTTTTCGATCGTACAAACCAAACTCCCACATTATTCTTCTTCTATCTATTTTCCTTTATCCTTCTTTGTATCATACTTGATCATAGAAAAACCAGAGATCTTAAAATCGAATACTTTCTCATTTTCCTTTTTAGGATTAGGTTTAGTTGTAGGTCTAATTTTTTTATTTCTACCTCAGATCTCAGAATATTCCAGTTCTTCAATGGGAGTCGGAAAGGAATTATTACCATCTTTCAATTTCTGGGATTCTTCTTCCGGATTAGTCCTATTTTTAGGCATTCTGATCGGATTTGTAGGATTACAATTGTTCAGGAAAGGAAAGGAAGAAGGAAAAGATTTTTTTCTGGCTTCCACCTGGATTTCGATGTTGATCTTTGTAGGAGTTCTATCGTCTACGATCACTCCTAAGATCATTTCCTTTTTACAAGACGGAAATCTGAGACTTTATGATAAAGCGGAGAAGTCTGGAAATCAAATTGTATATTATAAATATCTTTCCTTCTATCCTATGTTCTATAGAGAAAAGAAAATCCATATGATGGGAAGTTATAAATTTAAAGACGAAACATTTCTTTTAGATTCCAAAGAGAAACTTTCCATTATCTGCAATCGAAACAGCGTATTGGAGTTGGTATTAACTTATCCACAAAGAAGTTTTCAGGAAGTTTCTGCTGAAAGCGGGATTGTGCTTTTGGATTCTTCGCCAAAATAACGGAATTCAGAATCTACATTCCACACTTTGAAATGTAAAATCTGATTTGCGAAATTCTAATTTTTATGATTTAGAGCTGTAAGGTCTCGCCCACGGGCCTCTCCCCACCACCCAAGCTCAGGGTGGGGGCGGTTTTTGAAAAATTACGGAACGGAGCTTCCATTCCAAAGCGGATCAGCCTCAATTCAAAATTCGTCCTTTGGATTTTCGAAACAGTATGTAAGACGAGTCCAATTGCAATCTGGATCCAGGAAAACAACATCAGTCCTGTAGCAAGCACTGCCAGGGGAACATGATACACGTATCTATACTCTATATAATCTAACACAGGGGGAGTTCCCGCGGCTAAAGACAAAATACCAGATACAACGGAGAAAAATCCGAAAAAATGCATCGGCTTATAATCTTTAAAAATCCATAATATATTTTTCACTACCTTGTATCCGTCTCGGATCGTATTCAATTTGGAAAAACTACCGGCGGGTCTGTCTTTATAAGGAACAGAAATTTCTTCCAATCTGAACCTTTTGTCCAATGCATGTAGAGTCATTTCTATTTCTATCTCGAAACCGGAAGATAAAATAGGGTAATTTTTTACGAATCTACGAGAGAAGACTCTATAACCGCTCATCGGATCTTTAAGTTTCGTCGCGAAGAGAAAATTGATCAATGTGAGAACTAGTTTATTGCCAGTGGAATGAAATCTTCTTTTATTCTCTCTTCCGTAATCGCCTTCACTCAAACGGTCTCCCACAAGCATATCCAAATCTTTTTCTTTTAAGGTTTGGAGCATAGAATGTATCTTCGATGCGGGATAGGTAAGATCGGCATCACACATGATATAAATTTCGGCATCAACCTTATTGAATGCAGTTCGAACTGCATTCGCCTTTCCCTGCCTTGGTTCGAAGAGTATTTCTCCTAAGATAGAATGTTCAAGCAATACTCTTTGGGAAATCTCAGATGTACTGTCCTTAGAATTATTATCTACAATCACAAAATACGCACTCGGGATTTCCTTATAAAATTCTATGATGGTTTTTTCTATAGTAAGTTCTTCGTTATATGCAGGAAGGACAAGCACAAGAGGGAAGGGTTTCATTCTAAAATAGAGTTCTTATAAGTATATGCGAAGAATCATCCAGAAATCGGTTCTCCTCTGTTACAGATCCGTGAATCATAGACATTCTATGTTTGAAATCGTATACAAGTTGTAACATTCTGAATGGTGAATTCTAGTTTTCGCTTGGAGCCTTTATTTTTGTACTAGCGTTAGAATGAAAAGAAGTAGGATATTCTTCTTAGTTTCTATCCTTCTCGGGACCCTTGTATTCGGAAATCTGCTCACTTGGGCAATTTTTAGAGCGGATACATTTAGGTCTTCGGTTGATTGGGAGAAATACTCCAACCCTTATAAAAGAACTACTAGACTAAAACTCCAGAAAACCGGAATTCATTTACATACGAATCGCACCTGGTTTACTCCCGGCAGAAATTCTCCTGAAGAGATCGAAACAGTATATGCAGCGAACGGTTATAAAGTTTTAGGATTCACTGATTACGAAAGAATCACTAATACGGACTCTCCGAAACTGGCCCAGATCAAAGGATATGAATGGGGAGCTAATCTTAGAAAAAGACATTTAAGTGTTTTAGGTCTGAATGAAGCAAGTTATGATCTATTTCCTTTTTATGCAGATCCTGAAAATCTGCAATGGGTGATCGATAAATTCCAATCCAAAAACGGATTTGTAGTGATCAACCATCCATTATTGAATGAATCTTTTCCTTTAAAACTTCTATCTCAATTAAAAGAATACGATGCATTAGAAGTAATGAGTCCATTTGGGGATATTCCTAAATTTTGGGATAAATTATTAAGTGAGAAACATCCTTCTTTTTGTATGGCATCGGATGATCTGCATTATCTTCCAAGAGAAGAATATTTGAGAGTAAGGACCTCTGGAATTCCAAACTGGAGAGATCTAAGTTCTGAAATTTATAAACAAGAAGGTGAATCTCTAATGAGATATCTTCTTGTTAATACAGATAGCCTGGATGAAAAAGAAGTGCTTCGTTCTTTAAAGGAAGGCAATTACCTTTGTGTTCGTAAAATGGAAAGAAGTTTAGAGGAACCTAAATTAGGATCCTTAGGACTAAATTCCGAAAAAGAAATTCATTTCGATTTCGAGGACACCCCAATCAGCGTGGACTTCATCGGCCAAAATTCGGAAATTCTATCTCATACATCCTATCAAAAAAAGGGGTCATATAGATTGAAGCCGACAGATCTTTACGTAAGAGTGCAGGTGATATACCCGACTGCAATTATTCTGAGTAATCCATTCTTCCAAAAACCTTAGATTTTTCTTGACTTTTGGAGAATTTCTAGAGTCAGATAGAGAAAGGTCATGCATTTGCGATCTAAAAAGGCAATAGGTTCCGTATTAGCGATTGGGTTTCTTCTCCAAATTGCCTGCGTTTCTATTTATAACCTAACCGGAAATTGCCCAGTAAGTATGTCCTATCTCGAAAAGCAGAAAGAAACTTCTAAGACTCCACCTTGTCACAAATCTGAAAAATCGGAACAAAAAGGTGAGTCGTCTTCCAACGAATGTTGCCCTAAAGAAAATAGCGTTGTTTCTCTAGATCTTTCTAAACTTTTAGATTGGGAAAAATTAGGATTACAGAAAGTCCTGATCTTTTTGTTTATTTCAGAACTGAATTCTCCTCAGATCGTATTAGAGAATGTCATTTTAAACGATTCTTATATCCCGATCCATTCTTCTCAGTCCCTTAGTTTAAGCACACTCCAAGTTTTTCTAATCTAATCCATATTTTCTCTCTTTTAATTTTTAGGAGGAAATATGAACGCAAGACTTATTGTCTTAATATCAGTTTATACATTATTTTCATCCGCAACATACGCGGAAAAAAAACAACTGGAAGAGATCTTAGATGTTTTAGTAAAAGAACATCCTGAATCTAAGTCTTTAGCAGGACTTTCCCAGGCACATAAATCCCATTCCGAGGCTACTGGAATATTACCAGATCCTAAAATAGGGGTGGCTTTCAGAAATTACCCAACCCGCGGCGGATACTCGACTTCGGACAGAGCAATGGATACGCCCACAATGACAGGGGTAGAATTATCCGTATCTCAAGAGTTTCCGTTCCCAGGGAAATTAAACACTGAAAAAAGAATCTCTAAACTCATGCAGACTGAGGCAAACTTTGCCTATCTCTCCGGAGTGAATCGTATCTTAGGGGATTTTTTCAGCCGGTTGAATAAATACAAATATTCGGAGAAGAAGAAGGCAATCAACGAGAGAATATTAAGCCTTCTTGGGGCGCAAAAGTCCATTAGCGAAAACTCATATTCTTATGGCGAGAACACATTATCCGGAGTATTAAAGGCGACGATTGCCAAAACGGAAGCTATCGAAAAAGAAACAGAATATAATACCCAACTGAAAGATTTAAAGGCCCAGCTTGAATACTATCAGGTTTCAGACAAGGTGACCTTCTCCGATCTATATTCCATAGATTTGGATTCTTTCTTGGATAGCAAAAACGAAGAATTAGAAACCTTAGTTACCGCTCAAACTTCCTTAATTGAAGAATCTCCAGAATATAAGATGCAGATGGAAGAAGAAAAACGTTTAAAGGAACAGGCTAAACTTACGAAGTTTTCTCTGGCTCCTCAAACAGAAGTTTTTTTCTCTTATATGAAACGTAGATCCCAAACGTTTGCTTTGGACCAAGGACCATTAAATTACGGACTTATGGATACCACTGAATACAGAGGAGATCTTTTCAGTTTTGGCGTGAATATGAGAGTCCCGGTTTGGTCCGCACTCAAATGGAATTCTATCACGGGAGAAACGGAACATCTCGCAGAAGTCGGCAAGGACTCCGTAGAAAAAACTAGAGTACAAATGCTTTCCGAGTTAAATCGGAATCTGGCCTATATCAAAGGTGTTTCTAACCAAATCCGTCTGGTAGAAAAAAGACTGATCCCCGAATTGGAAAAGTCCGCTAGAGCAGGTTCATTCCAATATGCTTCCGGAAAGGTGAATGTGCAGGATACTCTTCTTGCTCAGACAGAAATCCTAAATACCAAAATACGTCTGGAAGATCTAAAAGAGCGCAAAAACGAATCCATTTTAAATACGTTAAAATTACTGAGTTTCATCTATAAAGATAACAAAACTCCAGAACACGAGAAACATAACTGAGGAAAAACCAATGAAAAATGTACATTATTTATTTTTAATCTCCATCTTGATTTCGGGAAACCTATTCGCCCATGAAGGTAAAGAAACGTTTGTATTGAAGGAAGTTGCCAAGATCCATTCTTCCATCTTTTCAGAAGCTCCAGGAATCCTGGATGTTCAAAAACTGATCCAATTTTTGAAAGAAGATGCGGATCATAAGAAGGATACCGAAAAATTTAAGCGGGCACTTCCGATCGCAGAAGAGTTAGGTAAAACTAGTGACCTTTCTAAAAAAAGAGAATTATTCGAACGTTTGTCCAAAGAATTAGAATCTGTCGTTGGTCATCATGATAAATCAGGAGTTTCCGTTTTTTACTGTCCAATGCTTAAAAAGAAATGGTTGGCCTCTGGTAAAGAAATCCGAAACCCATACGATTCAAAAATGAAAGATTGTGGGAAGATCATCCATGAAGCCAAATAAATTTTTTCTTCCCACATCTACAGTTTGGATCGGCAAACTTTTGGCCATTCTGGTTTTTGTAACCTTGTTAGCAGGCTGTTCTTCTAAAAAGGATATCTACTATTGTCCGATGCATCCTCATTATACTTCGGATCGTCCAGGAACCTGTCCTATCTGCAATATGGACCTGGTCAAAAAGGAAGATCCTTTCGAACATAAGGATCATACAAACGCGAGTAGCTCTTTGCAGGCCGCGGAATCTTTATCAAAAAATGAGGTACATCTTGCTGAAACTTCTTCTGACGGAAATTCCAAAGAGCTGGTCCTTTCTTTTGAAAAACAACAATCGATCGGTATCAAAACGGAGCTTGTAAGTAGAAGAAATCTTGTTAAAAAGATAAACGCTTATTCAAGTGTTGCCTATGATCCGGAATTGTATTCTGCCTTGAGCGAATACAAAGAAGCGGTTCGTTCTTCCGAATTTCTTTCTCCGGAGATCATTCGAAATTTACAACTAAGGCTTAGACAATTGGGTTTGAGTCAGGACCAGATTAAAATTTGGACTTCCGGAGCAAGAGACCCATCCGAGTTGATTTTGGGAGGAAAATCGGGTAGGGCACATATCTATTCACAAATTTATGAATCAGATTTTACTACGGCTAAAGTAGGACTTCCTATTAAATTCAAAACGGATGTTTATCCTGAGAAAGAATTTATAGGAAGGATCAAAAGTATAGATGTAATCTTAGACAAAAACAACCGCACACTTAGATTGAGAAGTGAAGTTTCAGATCCGAGTCTACTCCTAAAACCTCAGATGTTTGGGGACGCGACGATAGAAGTCCCTCTTCAGAAGATATTATCTGTTCCTACTTCTGCAATTTTGGATACAGGAAAACAAAAAATCGCCTATGTGCAAACTGCAGCCGACAGGTTCCAAGCGGTTTCAGTGCAAACAGGTAAAAATATTGACCCTTGGGTAGAAATTTTATCCGGTTTGAAAGAAGAACAAAGAGTTGTGACTGAGTCCACCTTCCTGATCGATTCGGAAGCAAAGATCAGATTCGGCTCCGACTCTCATACTCACTGAGGAAAAGTATATGATCCAATCCATCATTCGTTTTTCCGCAGAAAATAAATTTTTAGTTCTTTTGGTCACTTCGGCGATTTTAGTCGCATCATATGTGTCCATGAAGACCATCCCCCTCGATGCGATACCGGATCTTTCGGATACTCAGGTAATCGTGTACTCTCGTTGGGACAGAAGTCCTGATATCATGGAAGATCAGGTCACCTATCCGATCATAACATCTCTTCTAGGTGCACCAAAGATAAAAGTGGTCCGAGGATTTTCTGATTTCGGTTTCTCTTATGTTTATGTAATTTTCCAAGATGGCACGGATATCTATTGGGCCAGATCCAGGGTTTTGGAATATCTTTCCAGAATACAATCGTCACTTCCTGCAGGTGTAAAAACAGAATTGGGTCCCGATGCTAGTGCCGTTGGGTGGGTATACCAATATGCATTGATAGACCAAAGTGGGAACAATTCCTTGGTCGACTTAAGAACCTACCAGGATTTTCATTTGAGATTCCTATTAAATTCGGTCCCAGGAGTTTCAGAAGTAGCGGGAATCGGTGGATTCAAAAAACAATACCAGATTACAATCCATCCGAACGCATTAAGATCTTATAATGTAGATTTCGAAACCGTAATCCAAAAAGTAAGAGAAAGTAATCAGGAAACAGGCGGTCGATTACTGGAAATTTCCGGCGCTGAATATATGGTCAGAGGAAGAGGATATCTTTCCTCTTTAGCTGATATAGAAAATATTCCTCTTTCTACAGATGTGAATGGAACTCCAGTTCTTCTCAAAAACGTGGCCTCAGTACAATTTGGACCAGATATTCGAAGAGGGATCGCGGATCTAGATGGAGAAGGGGATGTGGTCGCTGGTACCATAGTAATGCGGCATGGGGAAAATGCACTTTCCGTAATCGAAAGAGTGAAAACCAAATTGGAAGAAATTAAAAAGAATCTTCCAAAGGGTGCAGAACTCATCACTACCTATGACAGATCCGAGTTGATAGAACATGCAATCAGCAATTTGAAATTCAAATTGATAGAAGAAATGATCATAGTTTCCATTGTGATCCTCATCTTTTTATGGCATTTTCCTTCTGCCATTATTCCGATTCTTACAATCCCAATTGCAGTGATTATCGCGTTCATCCCGATGAATCTATTCGATATCAATGCTAATATCATGTCTTTAGCAGGAATGGCAATCTCGATCGGCGTACTCGTGGATGGAGCAATCGTAGAAGTAGAAAACGCCTACAAAAAATTAGAAGAATGGGAAGCTGGAGGAAGGATTGGAGACTACCATACTGTTCGGTTAGAAGCTTTACTAGAAGTAGGCCCTTCCGTGTTCTTCTCTCTGCTTGTGATTGCAGTTGCCTTCTTTCCAATTTTCACACTTGTAGACCAAGAGGGACGGTTATTTCGTCCATTAGCATATTCTAAAAATATAACAATGGCAGTGGCAGCATTCTTAGCAATCACCTTGGATCCAGCAGTTAGGATGTTATTCACTAGAATGGAGCCGTTCCAATTCAAAAATGCTCTTCTTTCTAAAATTTCGACTACGATGTTAGTCGGGAAATATTATCCGGAAGAAAAACACCCTGTCAGTAAAATACTGTTTAGGTTTTACGAACCAGCTTGTCGTTATGTTCTTCATAGACCAAAAACCATTATAATTTCTGCATTCACCCTGGTGGTTCTAACCATTCCTGTATATTTCAGCCTTGGTTCTGAATTTATGCCCCAGCTATATGAGGAATCTTTTTTATACATGCCCACCACCTTGCCCGGGATCTCCGTAGCGGAAGCAGAAAAGCTCATGATCGCGATGGATAAAAAACTCAAAAGTTTCCCGGAAGTGAAACGTGTTTTTGGAAAAGCAGGCCGTTCCGATACTGCTACAGATCCTGCACCTTTTTCAATGATGGAAACAGTGATCCTTCTCAAACCTCAAGACCAATGGAGAAAGGCGGATCGATTCTATTCCAATTTACCAAGGATTTTCCAATATCCATTTCTTCCTTTTGTTTCGGAAAGACTGACAAAGGACGAGTTAGTGGAGAAGATGAACAAAGAAATGCAATTTCCCGGAGCGACCAACGCTTGGACCATGCCGATCAAAACAAGAATCGATATGCTCAGTACAGGGATGAGGACACCGATCGGAATTAAAATTTTAGGTTCTTCTCTGGAGGAAATTGAATCCATCGGGATAAAAATAGAAGCGCTTCTTAAAACGGACGAAAATGTCCGAAGCGTATTTGCGGAAAGAACAGCGGGCGGTTATTTCCTGGATCTAAATTTAAGAAGAGAAAAATTAGCAAGATATAATATTTCCGTGGAAACTGCTCAGCAGATCATAGTAGCGGCTATCGGTGGAGAACCGATCACCCAAACCATAGAAGGTAGAGAACGTTTTTCCGTAAATGTACGTTATCCTAGAGAGTTGCGTGATTCTTTGGAAAAAATCAAAACTATCTTAGTACCTACAAAAGAATTCGGTCATATTCCAATTTCTGAAATTGCAAGTATAGGAGCAAAAACCGGTCCTTCCATGATCCGGGACGAGAATGGATTTTTGGCAGGCTATGTATATGTGGATCCTTCCACCTCGGATATCGGGGGTTTCGTGGATAAGGCCAAGAAGAAGGTCGCCGATTCCATCCTTCTTCCTCCCGGTTATTCCATAGTATGGAGCGGCCAATACGAAAATATGATACGAGTTCGGGAAAGAATGATGTATATTCTGCCTTTAACGATCTTCATTATATTTTTGTTATTGTACTTCAATACCAAATCTTATATAAAAACTTCCATCGTACTTCTGGCTGTTCCTTTCTCTCTAATAGGCGCAGTAGGGCTTTTATACGTTCTGGATTACCAGATATCGGTAGCTGTCTGGGTAGGAATGATCGCTCTCATGGGATTAGATGCTGAGACAGGAGTGTTTATGCTCTTGTATCTGGATCTTTCTTACGAAGACGCAAAGAAAAAAGGAAGATTGAGAACTAAAGAAGATCTGATAGAGGCGATTATACACGGAGCGGTGCATAGGATCCGCCCTAAAATTATGACTGTACTTGCTGCAATGATGGGACTTCTTCCGATTATGTGGTCAGCAAGTACAGGTTCGGATGTAATGAAGAGGATTGCGGCACCCATGGTGGGAGGACTCGTGACTAGTTTTATTCTGGAACTTTTAGTATATCCTCCTATATACATGCTCTGGAAGGAAGGCAAACTGGAAAATATACTAACAATTCTTCCAATCGCCAAAAAAAGAAGAACGAAATCAATTTAATTAATAAGGAAACAAAATGAACAATACTACTAAAAAACTGATCATCGGGGCAGCAATCTCCGGACTATTTCTATCCGGCGAAGTATTTTCCGAAAAGCAGGATTCAGGCTCTGATAATACGAAGGGAGAATGCCACGGGGTCAATTCTTGCAAGGGAAAAAGTGACTGTCATACAAACGGAAATTCCTGCTCGGGGCAAAACTCCTGTAAAGGGAAGGGCTGGATCTCCTTAACGAAAAAAGAATGCGATGCAAAAAAAGGGACTTTCAAAAAGTCTTAAATTAGTTGATCTAAATCATTTCGCATTTCATATAATGTTAAGTTAAATTCTATCAATTTAATATTGACTGCAAGAATAACAACCCGTAAAATTAGCGGGCACAAATTAGGAGTTTTTATGAAAAAAACCTTAGCAACCATTCTATTTTCCCTGATCCTAGCAGGTAATGCTTACTCATTTACCGAGTTAGACAATCTACTCATTGCTGAAGCAACCACCCCGGATCTAAAAAAGATCGCAAAGGATTATTTTAGCAAAAAAGCAAAAGACCATAAGGAATTGGCTGATAAGTATAAATCCTTAGCCGGTCAATCCCATGGAGGAAAAGCTACTGCAGATGTGGCGGAGAAGGAAAAATATAAAAAACTAGCTGATCATTGCGAAAAAGAAGCAGCTGCTTACAAAGCACAAGCGGATAAATTCTAAACTTTCACCAATTACACTCTTGTAATAAAAAACCCGTCCTCTCGGACGGGTCTCTTCGAATTTTCAGAAAACCTGTTCTTATTATCCGAATCTTTCACTCAGAAGTTTTACCACTTGTTCCGGTCTCATGTTTGCTTGCGCAAGCATTGCAACTCCACTTTTGGTTAAGATCTGATTTTTGGTATAGTCCACGATATGTTCCGCCATATCCGCGTCCCTTACTCGGCTTTCCGCGGAAACCATATTAATATAGTTTGCCTGCAGGCCTTCCGCTGTAATTTCCAAACGGTTATAATAAGCTCCTAAATCGGATCTTTGTTTATTTACCTTTTGGATCGCGTTATCCAAAATACCGATCATCGCATTGGAAGAAGCAGGAGTAGACAGAGTCTGTTTTTTCCCATTTGCTTCCAATTGAAGAGCACCGGCATTCATAGCATCCACGAAAATTTCGAGCTTCTCATTTTGATTCGGTCCTACGTGCAACTGGATTGGATTTTTAGAATCCTTGGAATAGGCTCCACTCAAAGGACGAATTTTATTGAATTCAGCGGTTTTACCTAAGCGGTCCACTTCTTCGATGAGTTGATCCACTTCCAGTTGAACGAGTTTACGATCATCATCCGAGTAAATCCCGTTGGAAGTTTGGATGGATAATTCTCTCAATCTTTGGAGAATATTATTCACTTGTTCCAGATTCCCTTCGGTAACCTGAATAAAGGAAACTCCATCCATTACGTTTCTTTCTGCTTGGGCAAGGCCCCGAATTTGGGTGCGCATCCTTTCGGAAACAGCAAATCCCAAAGCATCATCACCGGCACGATTGATCCTCATCCCGGTTGATAATTTTTCGGTAGTTTTGTCCAGCTCGTGATTGACTGTCTTCAGTACATTATTTGCACGAAGAGCACTGATGTTGTGATTGATAATCATCAACAACCTCCCTGTAGCGAGAGTTCGGGTCCGTCCGAACTATTAGGCCGGGCTTTTAGGAGGAGAGAACCTCCCGGGCAACCCGGATTTCCACTGCGAATTTCACTCCCTTATTTTTGTGGGGAGATTTTTTTTACGATTTTTCCTCAAGACTAAAGTCACAATCGACGATAATCCAAAAGAGGGAAAATCTGCCTCCATTCTACCACCCACTTTAGCCATTTCGCAACTTTTTTTCCGTTAAAACTGCTTTTCTTGCGGGAATTTTCCGAAGTTTTTCGAATTCTGTCCCCTAAATTCAGGCTGAATCATGAAAATTTATACCAAAAAGGGAGACTCCGGAACCACATCCTTGGCTTCCGGGACGAGAGTTTCCAAATCAGACAAGAGAGTAGAATTATACGGGACCGCAGACGAATTGAACTCAAGCATAGGAGTTGCAATTTCTTTCCTAACAAAAGACTCGAAATTAAAAGAATCATTGGAGAGGATCCAAAATTTACTTTTTGAATTGGGATCCGAGCTCGCAGGATATAAGAAGAAGGATGATTCTTCCTGTATCCTAGAAGAAGATATTTCAGAATTAGAAAAGGAAATAGATCTCTGGCAAGATTCACTTCTTCCTTTGAAAAATTTTATTCTACCCGGCGGATCATCATCTTCTTCTTTTTTACATGTCTCCAGAACATTAGCCAGAAGACTAGAAAGAGACCTAGTACATTATAAAGAAGAAGGTCACGAGATCTTTGCAGAAAACCTTAGATTCTTGAATAGACTTTCTGATCATCTATTTGTAGCCGCAAGATACGCAAATTTAGAATCCAAAATCCCGGAACCAGAATGGAAATCCAGAGCCAAAGGCAAATAACTCATCCTCGAGGTTTATATGTTCTCTTCTTCGTAGAAATGTGGGAGAGATTTTCTTTTTATGGAATGAGGGCTCTTCTTGTTCTATTCCTCACAAAAGAACTTCTGATGCAAGACGCTCAGGCGGGGAGAATATACGGATTTTATAATGGTTTTGTATATCTGACTCCGATACTCGGAGGTTTACTTGCAGACCGATTCCTAGGATATAAACGATCTATCTTTTTGGGCGGAGTGCTCATGATGTTCGGACATCTTTCCTTGGCATTCAATGGTCTTTGGACATTTTATCTAGGACTTGGACTTTTAATCGCAGGAAACGGATTTTTTAAACCCTGCATTTCCACTGTTGTTGGAAGAATTTATGAATTAGAAGGTAAGCCCGAACTAAAAGATTCCGGTTTTACAATATTTTATTTTGGAATCAATTTGGGAGCGATCTTAGGTACCTGGGCCTGCGCAAATCTTGCAGAATATAAAGGTTGGCATTATGGATTCGGAATCGCCGCAGTCGGAATGCTTATCGGACTTATTATCTTCGGATTTTTAGGAAGAAGAGTAAATCCAGATGCATTCTTAGCGAATGGAAATGAATCGCTCTCGGATCTAAAAGGAGAGGATCCGAAACAAGATAGAGAACGAATATTTGCGATCTTAGTATTTTCTGCAATTACGATCACATTCTGGGCTTCTTATGAACAGATCGGATCTTCCTTAAGCCTGATTATAGACAGATATGTGGACAGAAATATTTTAGGCTGGGAAATTCCTGCGGCAAATTATCAATCTCTCAATCCACTTTTTGTAGTGAGTTTGGCTTTAGTCGTTTCTTGGATTTGGAAAAAATTCGAAGAATCAGGCAGGCATATTTCCACAGTGACTAAGTTCTGTTTAGGACTGATCATTTTAGGATTAGGGTATCTTCTGCTTTCCTTAGTAACCTTTGGATCTACCGAAAAGTTTTCCTCTATATGGATCATTCTTTCCATTCTGCTTTTAACCGTCGGAGAATTATTCCTGTCGCCTGTAGGTCTATCCTTGGTTACAAAACTAGCTCCAGTAAAAGTTGCTTCTATGATGATGGGATTTTGGTTTTTGGCAAACTTCTTCGCTCATGTGCTTGCAGGAGAATTGACCAGATACATGGGTGGAAGAGAATCCTTGTCTGCGTTTTTTCTGATCTTCTTCTTTCTTCCTACAATCACTGCGATCGGTTTATTTTCTTTCCGTAAAAAATTAGAATCTTGGATGCATGGTGTAAAATGAGAATTCGGGTCATAGTAGTTAATATTTTTCTTTTATTCTCTGTTTCGATATTTGCAGATCCTTTCGAGGATTTACTTAAAAGCGATTGGGACAAATCTCAAACACTTCTAATCAAAAACTCCGTTTTTCAAAAATTAGGACAAAGAGCGGGTAGCAAAGAAGTCCTAAAAATCACTAAAAATGTGATCCCTTGGGCAATCTTAGAAGGTGTGAGTCCTGAAAAAACCGCAGAACTTATAGTAAATTTGGACTTTGCAGTCAAGGAAGGACTCACATTCGAAGAAGCAGAAGATGCAATCCCGGTTGTTTCTAAACGGGAAATCTCCAAGGAAGATTTTAGCTATATAGGTTTATACTTTAAAGAAACCAAAAAAGCAGGAATCAGAGAAGAAGTACGAAACCGTTTTGTAGAAGCTGCCATGGAAAAAAAATGGGACGGTTTTTCGGTGCTTGCAGGTGGAAGGGCATTGATCGCGGGAAAGTTAGTAGATTTTCCGGAAAATCGTTTAGCCTCTAAAATTCTGAATCAATTCCCTTCTAAAGGAAGAAGTATTCCTTTTGCAAAAACGGAAAACTCCTTCAAAGCAGTGCTCGATTCAAAATTGGATGGAGCTTCCACTATTCTTCTTTCTAATTTAAAAAAATTGCATGAAGGGGAGAAGGTAACATCCGCTCAAAAATATGCATCTGCCCGTGCTGTAGAAACTTCTTTGGAAGAAGTAGGCGGAATCGTAATAGGAGACAGACCTAGGATCGAACCTTTGCCTGATCCACCTTTAGTTCCAAATTTACCCGAACCCGGAGAACCCACAGAGCCGGACAAACCAGGCAAAGAAAGTTGGGAAACTTTATCTTCTTCTATCCTGCAAAAAGTAGCCAAGGAGTGGGTAGGAACTCCTTATAAATGGGCAAATGCTGCAAAAACCGGAACGGACTGTTCAGGTTTTACTTTCAGAGTTTTGACGGATGGTCGTATAGGTGTTCCTGAAAAAATGGTATCTCGGGCATCTAGTGCTCAAACCAAAATGGGAACTGGGGTTTCTCATAATGAAATGAGATCTGGGGATTTGATCTTTTTCTCCGCTTCTCCCAACCAATCCAAAGTGACTCATGTGGGAATGGTTTTAAATGGAGAGGAATTTGCGCATGCTTCTTCTACTCGCGGAGTTGTGATAGATAAGATCCGGATGAAATGGTGGTTGGATAGATTTGTTCTGTCACGCAGAGTGTTTAAGAAAGTTATAAATTAAGCCGCAAAGTTGGAAAGAGGCACAGTGTTTTTGCACACAAAGACACAGAGTCACAGAGAGAAATTTTGGGGGACTAAATCTAAATGTCTCCGTGTCTTTGTGCCTCTGTGTGAAACCGCTCTTGAGTCTCCTTTATCTCTCATTCTCCTAGATTCATCTCCTCTACAATCCCCACAAGAAGCTGAGCCTTTAGGATTTGATCCGTGCTAGAAAGGATTTCCTGCTTCTTCTTAAAATTGAAATTTAGAATAGAAGAAATAAAATCTACTGGGAAAGGATGAGACCAAAGATCGTTCATTCGGAGGATCAGTTCTTCCTTAGCACCTTCTGAAAGTAGAATTCGTTTGGTGAGATATAAGATCCGATCGAAGATCTCTACAAATATTTTATCTTCGATATATTTGGAATCAGCTTCTAATTTTTCTACAATTCCAATCCGGAAAGGTTCCATTGTATCGTAAGATTCCAGTTTTGCGATACCTTTGCCTTCGAGTAGAATATTGGACCTTCCATCAGGAAGTGGATCTCTTCGAACAATCGTGCCCCAACCAAAAATAGTTTCGATCTCAGGTTGAGGACTTTTTAAATTACCCGGCTCCATTTTAATAGGTGCGATCGCCATTTCTTCGCCGGACTCGGAACAATAATCCAACATCATCCTATATCTAGGCTCGAAAATATGAAGAGGAAGAAATGTGCCTGGAAATAAGATGACTTCGGGAAGAGGAAAGATCGGAATTGTAGTTCTTGACACCTAGGATTTATCCTAACCTGTTGAAGTGAAAACGCAAATCAAATTGTAAAACCGGTTTAAAATTGTACTACTTAGATAAAAAGCGATATTTGGAAGCGGCTTCTAAATTAAAAACGACTAAAATTATAGTCATCGGAGACCTCATCCTGGACGAGTATCTGATCGGAGAAGTAAATCGAATTTCTCCGGAAGCTCCTGTTCCGGTAGTCTGGGTCAGAAACGAAAAGACCACTTTAGGTGGAGCGGGAAACGTAGTAAAAAATCTTTCCCGTTTAGGAGTTCAATCTTTCGTCTTGGGTAGAGCGGGTAACGACTCGGCTGCTAAAACTCTGGATGATCTTCTTTCTACAGAAAATACAATCTCTTCCAAAAACACAATTATCCGTTCTGAAAAAGTTCCCACCATTCTAAAAACAAGAGTGATCGCAGGTCACCAACAAGTTTGCCGTATTGATAGAGAAGAAACATTTCCTTTAAGTGATGCGGAAGAAAAACAACTCTTAGATGGTTTTTCTAAGATCATCCAAGAAGCGGATGCAGTCGTTCTTTCCGATTATGATAAGGGAACTTTAACTGCTAGTCTCATTCGCAAAACAATCGATATTGCCGAACAACATAAAAAGATCGTAACAGTGGATCCGCAAGTGTCCCATTTTTTCCAATATGAAAAGGCAACTGTGATGACCCCCAACCATCACGAGGCAGGAAAAGCTCTAGGTAAAAAATTAGAAACAAACGCAGAAGTAGAAGAAGCAGCTAAGAAGATTGCAGAAAATTTACATTCTCCTTCAATGATGATCACTCGGGGAGAAAAAGGAATGAGCCTTTATATTTCTTCCGAATCCAAGACCTACCATATTCCCACAGTTGCCAAGGAAGTATTCGATGTAACAGGAGCTGGGGACACTGTGATTTCAGTGTATACTTCTTTCTTGGCTGCTGGTTTAGGAGAATTAGAAGCTGCAATCGTATCGAATGCGGCTGCAGGAGTTGTAGTCGGAAAACTGGGAGCAGAAACTGTTTCTTTAGAAGAACTTTTAGAAGCTCTGGAGAAAAGAGGAAGTTTTCAATGAGGTCTTCCTTCTCTTCTTGTATCGAGAAAATTATTCCTTTTCAAGAAGTTAGAAACGTTTCGGAGAAGGTCCGCGCAAACCAAAAGATCGTTTTTACAAACGGAGTATTTGATCTAGTTCATAAAGGCCATCTTACTTATCTTTCCCAAGCAAGGGATTTGGGTGATATTCTTTGGGTTGGGATCAATTCTGATTCTTCTGTTAAAAGACTAAAAGGTCCGGAACGTCCAGTAAATCCGGAGGAAGATCGGGCACTTCTTCTTTCCTGTCTTTCCTTCGTGGATTATATCAGCGTATTCTCCGAGGACACTCCTTTAGAACTTATCTCCCAGGTAGCACCTCATATTCACGTAAAAGGGGGAGATTATGATCTGGAAGCACTTCCAGAGACTCCTCTTGTTCGTCAATTGGGTGGAGAAGTCAAAATTCTACCCTTTGTTCCTGGATTTTCCAGCACAGACCTGATCCGGCGTATTCGGCAAAAACCCTAGATTAACTTCTCAATTCTACGAAATTCCGAGTTGGATTTTCCGAGACTGAAGAAAACTCTGTTCAGCAGGTAGGAGATCGGTTTGTCCAAAACTAAATTTATTTTCGTGACCGGAGGTGTTTGTTCCTCCCTTGGAAAGGGTGTATCCGCTGCAGCCCTTGGATGCCTTCTGGAAAGCAGGGGTTATTCCGTTTCCCTGCAAAAAATGGATCCTTATATCAATATCGATCCTGGAACTATGAGTCCGTACCAGCACGGTGAAGTGTATGTGACCGAAGACGGTGCAGAAACTGATTTAGATCTCGGGTATTACGAAAGATTTACTAAATCCAAGTTCACTCGTAAGAATTCCGTGTCCACTGGACAAATTTATAATACTGTAATCCAAAGAGAAAGAAAAGGGGATTATCTAGGAAGAACGGTCCAGGTTGTTCCTCATATCACCAACGAGATCCGAAACAGGATCTATACTCTTGCAAGAGAAAATGCGACCGACTTCGTGATCGTAGAGATAGGCGGAACAGTGGGGGACATCGAGTCCATCCCATTCTTAGAAGCAATCCGTCAGATGAGATACGAACACGGTCCTACTCAAGTTTTATTCATTCATGTTACGTTAGTTCCTACCATCACAGTAGCAGGGGAAGCAAAGACTAAACCTACACAACACTCAGTAAAAGAACTTTTGGCATTAGGAATCCAACCTGATATTTTGATCTGTCGTGTGAACCAACCTATGCCTAAGGAAATGAAAGGAAAAATTTCCTCCTTCTGTAACGTAAAAGAAGAGAATGTGATCTCCGCTTCCGATATTAGCACTTCCATTTACGAAATCCCTAAAATGTACAAAGAAGAGAAGCTGGATCAAGTAGTTCTCAAAACATTAGGTTTAGAACTTGGAAAATCCAATTTTACGGAATGGGAGAAGATTATAAAAAGTCTTCAATCCGCAAAACATACTGTTCAGATCGCAGTTGTTGGAAAGTATATTTCCCTTCATGATGCATATCGTTCCGTTTATGAAAGTTTATCTCATGGCGGAATTGCAAACGAAGCAAATGTAGAATTTATCAAAGTAGATCCTGAAAAACTGGATAAAACAAATGTGAAGGATGTTTTAAAATCCGTACATGGCGTTTTAGTTCCGGGTGGATTCGGAGATAGAGGGATAGAAGGTAAGATCGCCGCAATCCAACATGCAAGAACCAAAGGGATCCCATTCTTTGGGATCTGCCTCGGAATGCAATGTGCTGTGATTGAATATGCAAGGAATGTGCTTGGTCTAAAAGATGCAAACTCTACAGAGTTCAGACCTGATTCTCCGGATCCAGTGATCTCTCTTATCGAAGAGCAGATGGATATTGATCAGATGGGTGGGACAATGCGTTTAGGATCTTATCCATGTAAGATCAAGAAAAACACTTTGGCATTCAATGAATACAAACAAGAGCTGATCTATGAGAGACATAGACATAGATTCGAATTTACCAATAAATACAAACAGAGATTCGAAGAGAAAGGAATGATCCTTTCCGGTATTTCTCCGGATGAAAACCTGATTGAAATTGTAGAAATTCCGGATCATCCTTGGTTTATAGGAGTTCAGTTCCATCCTGAATTCACCGGAAAACCTACAAAACCGCATCCATTATTTGCCGGATTCATCCGTGCTGCGGTCAAATTTGCAAGGAAGGCATAATGAGCGATAAAACTGCCCAAGAAAGGGATTTTTTAAGCGGTAAAAAGATTGGAGGAAAGAATCCATTCTTCCTAATCGCAGGTCCTTGTGTAATGGAAAACAGGGACTTACTCGAAAAAGTTTGTGCGGAAATGTTGGAGATAACCACAGAACTTGGGATTCCTTACGTTTTTAAAAGTAGTTTCGACAAAGCAAATCGTTCTTCCGTTTCTTCTTATAGAGGTCCAGGACTTACAGAAGGGATTAAACACTTAGAACATATTAAGAAAAAATTTAATGTTCCTGTCCTAACAGATATTCACGAGACCACTCAAGTAGGTCCACTCAAAGATGTGATCGATATGTATCAGATTCCTGCATTCTTAAGCAGACAAACAGATCTTATCGCAGAATCCGCTAAAACCGGAAAATGGGTGAATGTTAAAAAAGGGCAGTTCTTAGCTCCTTCCGACTGTAGACATATCAAAACAAAAATCCAAGAATCCGGTTCCGAAAAGTATATGGTAACCGAAAGAGGAACTACATTCGGTTACGGAAATTTGGTATTCGACGGACGAACGGTTCCAATATTACATAGTTACGATATTCCGGTAGTATTCGATGCGACTCACTCCGCACAGTTGCCTGGAGCAGCTGGAAATATCACCGGAGGACAAAGAGAATATATTCCGAGTATGACAAGAAGTGCAGTGGCACTCGGGATAGAAGGTATTTTTATGGAAGTACATCCTGATCCTGCAAAAGCACTTTCGGATGCTACTACACAATATCCTCTTTCCGAAATTAAATCCTTATTAAAGGAATTGGTCGGTTTAGACCGTTACGTAAAACAGGAAATCCTAAACCGCTAATCGATACGAGCCCTTGTATTCCCGCATACTCCTTTTCCTACTCGAAAATATAGACTCGGACACCCTTAAGAAATACGGTCCGGGCCTAGGAGTAGGACTAGGGCTTTTATTCTTAGTATCATTCTATTCCGGCGGAAAATCGGACGCTAAATACACTCGTGTAGAAGAAGAAAAAGAAAAAGGTTCCACTGTTTCCTTCAAAAATTTTGCAAAAGACCAGTATGACGGAAATGGAACTATATTATGGAAATTGAAAGCAGAAGAAGCCTATCTTTATGCTGACGAAAAAAGATACGTTCTGTATGGGATCAATTTTGATCAATATGAGAATGGAAAGTTCAAGTCCAAACTCACTGGTGAAAAAGGTGAGATCAATCAGATCTCTAAATTGATGAAACTCACCGGGAATATTCTTCTAAAAACGGAAGAACATAGGACTCTTAGAGCAAAATCATTGGATTATAACGATGAGACCAAAGAACTCAGTTCCAATGAAGAAGTTGTGATAGATGCAAACGGAACACATATCAGAGGTGTGGGTCTTAGAGCCGATAAGGACTTGAACAAGTTTACAATCTTAAGACCGAGTGCGATTACCCAAGGCGGTTCCAATCCACTTTCTTCTTCCCCTAAAGAAAAATGAAACGTATCCTAGTCTTATTCTATCTAGTATTCTTGCTTACTTCTCCGGCGAAATCTCATTCAAGACCCCCACTTTTATTTTCTGCGGAGACATTGGATCCAAAAAGTTTCCAAGGAATTGGGGAAGTAGATCCAAAACGTAAGGAAAGTTTTCCTACATTTTGGGGTGCAAATGCACTTACCCAAGAAGACAAAGAAGTCCAGGGTCTTAAAGTCACAATCTTTAGTTTAGAAGGCGGAGCTTGGATCCAACATAAAAAAGTAAAATTGGGTGCAAATAGAATAGAGGTCTTCGGAAAAGAGGCATATAAAGCTTTTTTAAAAAACGGAGTACATATAGAAGATCAAGAAAACGGAACTGTGATGAGAGCTGGAGTAGGAGAATATGATAAATATTCCGAAATGGTTTATATCAAAGAAAGACCCAGATTGAGCTTTCGGGACAAAACCGGAAAAACCACTGTTATTTCCGCAAAACAGATCGATCGAGAATTAAATACTAAGGTCACAAAATTACATGGTGGAGTAATCGTAAATCATCCGGAAGTTACGATCTTTTGCGCAGAAGCGATTTTTAAAGAATCGGAACATCTGATCACTACGGATCCAAATCCGATCTTAATTTCTAAGAACAGATATTTGAGCGGGAAAAAATTATCCTTCTACACAAACGAAAGCAGAATACTTTTAGAAGAAAATACAGTATTATTCCAATCTTCCGAAGAGACCAAAAAAGATCCGGAAGGAAATGAGAAAAAACAAACGGTTCTTACCATCCTAAAAGGGGATCGAATAGAAAGTCGTCCTAACGAAGAAAATGATCGCACAGTTCTAATCAGTGGAAATGCGACAGTCCTGCGAAAAGATATGAAGATAACTTCTGATAATATTGAATCAGTAGGAAAAGATTCTCGTATCATTAAGGCCAGAAAGAATATTAAAGTACATGATCGAGAAAACAATCTCCTTCTTTCGGGTAACGTATTCGATTATTTTAGGAACGAAAACTATCTTCACCTGACTGATGAAGGTAAGATGGAATTTTTAGACAAAAATTCGAATCAGGTAACAAGCACAATCACTGCTCAAGAATTCGAACGTTTCTTGGATCAAAAAGAAACAGTGATCCGAGGAAATATCTGGATCAAATCCAAGTCCACAGAGGCACAAGGTGAATATGCTACCTATTTTGAAAACGACGAATCTGTACTTTTAGAAGGAAATCCTAGGATTAATCGAAGTGGTAAGATTCTAAGAGCGGGAAAAATCGTCTTTTATCCAAGAGAAGGAAGATCAATTCTGACAGAAGGAGTCCATTTAGGAAATTAGGCTTACATAATGGGACAAAGGATCCGATGCCAAAACTTAATCAAAATTTACAATAAACGCAAGGTTGTAGACGGAGTCAGTTTCGATGTTCGCAAAGGAGAAGTAGTAGGTCTACTAGGTCCGAACGGTGCCGGAAAAACTACTTCCTTCTATATGTCTGTCGGTTTCGTAAAACCTGATTCAGGTCATGTGTTTATAGATGACCAAGATGTTACGGAAGCTCCTATGCACACTAGAGCAAAACTAGGAGTAGGTTATCTTGCACAAGAAGCTTCTATCTTCCGAAAATTAACCGTTGCAGAAAACCTAGAAGCAATCCTAGAAACTCTGAACATTCCTAGATCAGAAATCATTCGCAGAAGAGACGAACTACTGTTAGAATTGCAGATTATGAGAGTGGCTAACCAAAAAGGTTTTACACTTTCAGGCGGGGAAAGAAGAAGATGCGAAATCGCTAGGGCCTTAGTCACAAATCCGGATTTTATCCTTCTTGACGAGCCGTTCGCAGGGGTTGACCCTATAGCTGTAAAAGATATTCAAACCGTTATAAATAGTTTAAAACAAAAGGGACTAGGCATCTTAATCACCGACCATAACGTTCGAGAAACATTAAAGATCACGGATAGAGCATATATCATGCATAGCGGTAGGATCTTAATCGCGGGAACTCCTAAAGAACTCGTGAACGATAAAGAAGCAAAAAGAATGTATCTAGGAGAGGACTTCAAACTGTGAATCTGAACCACCAGTTAGTACAGAAGCAGACACAGAAGCTTGTCATGACGCAAGACTTGCGCCAGTCGATAGAGCTTCTGCCTTTGTCTACTCTGGAGCTCGCTGATAGAATCAGTGCAGAACTGGTGGAAAATCCAATGCTGGAAGAGGAACCCGGCTCAGAAAGAAGCAAAAGCCCGGAACTCTATTCCGTAGATGATCTAAGAAGAAAAGAGAAGAACGACTTTCTCAAAAATTCGGATCAGGGTTGGCAGGATTCTTTTAGTTTAGACAAGCCCCAATATCGAGGTACGGACGCTTCCGATAGAAACCAAAAATACATTGAATCTTCTCCTAACGCACAATCCCTTTCAGAACATTTACTTTGGCAACTCAGGATCTCCTCCTTAAAAGGAAAAGAAATGGAGGTCGCAGAAGTTTTGATCTCCATGCTGGACGATAGAGGATTTATTTCCCAAACACAGGCAGAACTTGCCGCCGAAATCGGAGTTTCCGCCAAAATAATCAAAAAAGTTTTGGAACAAATCCATCAATTGGATCCACTTGGAATCGGTGCCGGAAGTATCCAAGAAACATTATATGTCCAAGCAAGAATACTAAAACCGGAAGATAAAAATTTACACGATCTCATCTTAAATTATCTAAAAGACCTGGAAAAACTGGATTATAAAGGAATTTCCAAAAAGATGGGGCTTCCTGTGGAAGCGATTGAAGCAATGGCAGCTGAGATCAAAAAACTGGAGCCATTCCCCGCAACATTATACACTCCCCAAAAACCGGATTATATAGTCCCTGATGTGATCATTCGAGAAATTGAAGGTGAGTTCAGCATCTTGCTGAATGATGAATGGCTTCCTAAATTAAAAATTAATAAAGAATACAAGGGAATGCTCAAAAAAGGAGCCGGCGCCAAGGATTCAGACAAGGAATATATTTCCACCAAGCTAAATTCCGCCGAATGGCTGATCCGCTCCGTAAACCAAAGAAGACAAACATTATATAGAGTTGTTTCCGCAATCATAGAACTACAAACTGAATTTTTCCGCAAGGGAGTGAGGTTTTTAAAACCTCTCACTTTAAAAGATATAGCAGAAAGATTGGATCTTCATGAATCCACAGTTTCTCGTATCACTTCCAATAAGTATGTACAAACTTCATGGGGAATTTTAGAATTAAAATGGTTCTTCTCCTCCGGATTAAAATCCAAAAGTTCGGAAGGTGGAATGGAATCCTCCAAAACCATCCATGATATTATACGCATTTTAGTAAAAGAAGAAGATCCCGAAAATCCACTCTCCGATCAGGACATAGTGGAAAAAATAGAAAGTAAAGGGATTGAGATCGCCAGAAGAACTGTGGCAAAGTACCGTAAAATCCTAAAAATTTTACCATCCAACCAAAGAAAAAAAGTAAAATCTCTGGAAGCAAGGTAACTCATGTCCGTTCCCGGAATCAATGTTTCTAATATTCTAAAAGACCATCCGGAATTAGGTTTAAAACTTATCGCAGGAGAGAATGGACTCCAAAACCGAATCCATAGTTCTGAGATCAATAGACCTGGTCTTTCTCTCACCGGCTTCTACGAAAGTTTTGCCCATGATCGTATCCAAATTTTTGGAAAAGGGGAATGGGCCTATATCACTTCCAAAGAGGGCGAGGATATGGAAAAGCTCGCCGCTGATTTTTTCCATTTTCATTTAAACTGTATTATATTCACTCACGGAAATGTTCCTCCTCCCATCTTTGTAGAATACTGCGATCGTCTGAATATTCCCCTTTTGGGTTCGGATGTTTCTACTCATAAGTTCATCACGCTTATTTCTCAAATTTTGGACAGAAGTCTGGCACCCAGAACCATGAGACATGGGGTTCTAATCGAGGTATTCGGGATTGGGATACTTCTCTCAGGTAAGAGTGGAGTAGGAAAAAGTGAAACTGCACTCGAACTCATAGAAAGAGGCCACAGACTAGTAGCAGATGATATGGTCGAGATCAGAAGACTTTCGGAAAGTTATCTGATAGGAACCTGTTCGGACCTTCTGCGTCATCATATGGAAATCAGAGGATTAGGAATTTTGAATATAAAAGATATATTCGGGATCGGGTCCGTAAGAGACCATAAACTAATCGAACTTATCATCCATTTGGAAGAATGGACGGAAGAAAAAGAATTCGACCGGACCGGGCTCGAAAACAGAACGGAAGAAGTTTTAGGTGTAAATATTCCTTTAATCAAACTTCCTGTTCGACCAGGAAGAAATATTCCGATTATCGTAGAGACCGCCGCAATGAACCAAAGATTGAAAAAACTTGGAAAGAATGCGGCGGCTGAATTCAGTCAAAAATTAAATATATATTTGCAGCAAGGAAAAGTTGAAAGAAATCCACCTCAAAATTAACGAAAACGGCGCAGGGATGCACGCTCGTCCCGCCTCTGTCTTTGTGAATTGCGCGGCAAAATACTCCTGCGAAGTTCTAGTCTCCAAAGACGGGGTGGAAGTGAACGGTAAAAGTATCATGGGACTCATGATGCTTGCCTTAGCGCCCGGTCAGGAATTTTCCATCAAAACAGAAGGCGTCCAGGAAGAGGAAGCCGCAGATGCATTAGCCAAATTGGTGGAAGGCGATTTTGCGATATGAAATGGTTTCCATTCCGGGTAGAGGAAGAGAATCGATATTATCTTCGAGACCTTCTCATTTTATCTGGAGTGATCTTCATTGCCGTTCTTTCAGCGGAAATCATCCATTTCAGAAATTCTGAAAATATAGATATAGTAGATCGGATATTGATCTACGTTTATTATACAGTTCCATTAGTCGTTTTATTCCTGATCCTTTCCTATTTTTATAGGAATCGTAGGAATTTAGAAACCGGAAGGCTTAAAAGTTCCATTCGTTATAGACTTTCTCTTTCATTTTTGTTTATCGCAATGCTTCCTTCTTTTCCGGTGTTCTTACTCACCTCGAATGTGATTGGAAGAGTATTCGAAGGATTTTACGGTTTAGATATTGCCCAGGCTTTGGAAGCAGGGGACCATTTTGTCCGGAAAGAATTGGATCTAGAAAAAAGAAATCTATTAGAAAAAGCTAAACTATTCAGAAATCTTGTCCAAAGGCAAAATCCAAACCCGAATCTACTAACGAATCGCGCAAATGAGTTGGATCTGATTTCTAATCCAAATTATTATGTGGGATGGTATGATAATAATACGGCCATACTAGAAAACAGATCCTTGAAGTTAGCGATTTCTCCGCAGGAATTTACAAGCTTTGGTATAGAAGGTATTTCCGAAAAACTGGCTCTGAACCAAAATTTGGGATTTTATCTACTTAAAATAGATTCATTAAATCCTACGAAATTTCTTATATTAGGAAAACGTGTTTTTCAGGGAGAGGAAGCCAGGGCGTATTCCTTTATCAATACCAGGAAAAACTATATCACCGCGGATCTAGCAAAGGAAAAACTTCCTTATGAAGTCAGGCTTACCATTACTTTACTGACCGTGTTTGCATTTTTACTCTCCATCTTCTTCTCTCTTGTATTTGCCCGAAAAATCTCTAGGCCTATCATAGATCTTGCAAATGCGACTCAAAAAGTTTCCTTAGGAGATACAGATATCAATCTTCCCCTTACGGAAGGTGGCGAGATAGGAGCATTAGTAGAATCTTTTAACCAAATGGTGAAGGACCTAAAGTCCAAAAATGAGGAATTGATGCATTCTCAACGGATTGCGGCTTGGAAAGAAGTGGCGCAAAGAATGGCTCATGAGATCAAAAATCCGTTAACTCCTATCCAGCTCTCCGCAGAAAGAATACGCAGAAAATTAAACTCCGAAGTTCCGGAAGAATTCCAAGAGATCGTCACCAAAGGAAGTGAAACGATAGTCGGTCAGGTAAAAATTTTGGAACATCTAGTAAATGAATTCTCTGAATTTGCCAGAATGCCAGCACCTAGACTCATTAACCAACATTTGGAGCCTGTAGTATTAGAAAGTGCAAAACTTTTCGAACATACTCCAGGCATCCACATAGAACTGAACTTCGCCAAAAATTTGCCTGAAATCTTTTTGGACAAAAAACTGTTTTTAGGGATCATGAACAATCTTTTCAAAAATGCAGTGGAAGCCATCGAAAAGAGAAGGCAAAGAGGTGACTCTAGTCTCTTTCAAGGAAAAGTTCGTATTTCTACCGTATTAGAAAAAAGGATTATGAGACGTTCTGTGGTTTTACTTGTGGAAGATAATGGGATCGGAGTTTCTCCCGAATATAGATCCAAGGTTTTTGAACCGTACTATTCTACCAAGGAAGAACATGTCTCAGGAATTGGGCTCGCAATCGTCCAGAAAACTGTGATCGATCATAATGGTCATATTTCTATGGACTCTTCCGAATTAGGCGGATGTAAATTTAGGATAGAACTCCCGGTAGCTTAATGAGAATATTCATAGTAGATGACGAACCGGAAATCCGTAAATCTCTCCAAGATATTTTGGGGGACGAGAATTACGAAGCGGAACAATTCTCTTCCGGCAAAAACTTCTTAAAACATCTTAAGATAGAAAGACCAAGTTTAGTTTTATTAGACGTTTGGCTCGGAAAGGAAGACGGACTCGCGATCCTAGACGAAATCAAAAAAATATATCCCACCGTCCCAGTCGTTATGATCTCAGGGCATGGAACCATAGAACTCGCGGTACAAGCCACCAAAAAGGGCGCATTAAACTTTTTAGAAAAGCCATTATCTATCGCAAAAGTTTTAGAAGCTGTAGAAGAAGCATTAGTATATTCGGAAAAATCGGAAGCTACTGAAATTAAACTAGAATCCGATGAAATTTTAGGAAATTCTCCGGCTATACAAAAAGTGAAATTTTCCATCGCGCAAGCAGCGGCAACGAACGCAAGGGTGTTTATCTATGGGGAAAATGGAACTGGAAAGGAATTAGTCGCTAAAACTATATTCAAAAATTCTAAACGAAAAGACCAACCTTTCGTAGAGGTTAACTGTGCCGCACTTCCCGAAGAATTGATAGAATCGGAACTTTTCGGTTATGTAAAAGGAGCATTCACAGGTGCTACTGATACAAGGATCGGAAAATTCGAAGCCGCCAACGGAGGTACCTTATTTCTGGATGAGATCTGCGATATGTCCTTATCCACACAAGCAAAGGTGCTTCGTATCTTACAAGAACAAAGATTCGAAAAGTTGGGAAGTACAGAACAAGTATCTGTGGACGTTAGAATTATCGCCGCCACTAATATCCCGGTGGAAGAAGCAATCAAGGAAGGAAAGTTCAGAGAAGATTTATATTATCGGTTGAACGTAATTCCGATCGTAATCCCTCCTTTAAGAGATCGTAAATCCGATATTCCACTTTTAGTAGATCATTATGTAAGGCAAACGATCGCTGAAAATAATCTTACTCCCAAAATTATTGAGAAGGAAGCAGTTTCTATTTTGGAAAACCATTTTTGGCCGGGAAATATCAGAGAATTAAAGAACGTAATCGAAAGACTTTGTATTATGACCGTAAGTGATATTATACGTGCCCAAGATGTGAAGGATTCCATGACCGGTTTCGTAAAAGCAAACGACCTGGTGGAAAAAGGGGACTTCAAAAAAGCGAAAGAAGAATTCGAAAAACAGTATATTCTAAAAACGCTACAGACTAACGAAGGAAATGTTTCCAAGACCTCAAAAGCACTCGGAATAGAAAGGTCACACTTATATAGAAAAATGAAATCCTTAGGAATTCAGGCGGAGGATATCCATGACTAAGCCTGGAGTATTTCAGGAATTAAAAGGCATTCTACAGGACTTTAAATTTTTAGTCCAAAAAGGAGAATTTCCCATCTTACGCAGACAGGGAGAAAAGGATCCCCAAGATCTGGAGTTGGAATGGAAAGATTCCTGGAATTGGTCCTCTCTTGGCTCTAAAAAAGAAAAGGAATCCTCCGTGCCTGGGATCCAAATGAGGATCCCACCGAAAAAAGAAGACCGAAACTTTTCCTGCAAACTTTGTCCGGATCGCCTTAGCGCTATCCGACATTTTATCATCCGAGGTAGAAAGAAAATATTAGTACTTCATTATACTGGTGAAACAATTTCCGGAAAGGAATCCTATGTAAAAACTTCTCCTTTAAAAATTTTCAGGACCAGCGAAGCGGAAGATGTATTCGATAGAATGATCCAAAAAGTATTCGGATTCACAATGAAGGAGTTCTATTTTCAAGAATTTCCGGGATGTTTATTTTCCCAAGACAGGTCCGGTGAAGAAGATTGGAAAAGAAGGACTGAGAACTGTAAAGTCCAAGTGCAGGAAACCATCCAAGAAGAAGGGATCCAAGGAATTATACTCTTAGGCGCTGCAGCCACTTTATTTTTCGGAAAAGAAGAAGCTCTCAAACAAATGGGTAAAACTTTGGAATTCCAACTCGGGGTCCCTATGGTAGTACTTCGTTCTCCGGAAGCGATTTTAGCGGCTGAACAAAAAAGAAAATCCAGCAAGGCAGATTCTCCCGAATTCCAAGAAGCCAAAAAAAAGGAAATAGAAGTCAAAGAAAGTATCCTCTCTCAACTTGGGATCTTTCACCAGGAGATTAAAGAAAAAATTTGATCCAATACGCAGAATTAACCTTCGATCTTCCTATCTTAGAGGACACATTCACCTACGAGGTCCCTCCAGGTACCCAAGTCGGAATGAGGGTAGAAGCCAAACTCAGAGGAAGAAAAGAAGAAGGGATCGTATTATCCTTACATCATAATGAACCTAACTACGAGGTTTTACAAGTAGATCGGGTCATAGACAAAACTCCAGTTATCAATGAAGAACAGATTGGGCTCGCATATTGGGTAAAAGAGCAGTATCTCGCTTCTCTTGGGGAATGTATCCACAAGATGATCCCTTCTGGGAGAAGACATTCTAAAGTAAAACTTACAGAAGGACTCACTGCCTCAGAACCCTTTAAATTAAACGAAGAACAAGAAGCTGCTTACCAAAATATAAAATCCGATTTCGGAAAGGATTCCATCCATCTTCTATTTGGAATTACCGGAAGTGGAAAAACGGAAGTTTATCTACATTTAATTCGGGACATTCTCCAGAACTCGAACAAAGGAGTTTTACTCTTAGTTCCGGAGATAGGTCTGACTTATCATATTATTCGTAAATTAGAAGCTGTGTTTCCGGGAGAGATCGCTTTATTACATTCTGCCTTGAAAGTTTCAGAAAGATTCAAAGCATATACGGACCTTCTTCAAGGCAAAAAAAGAATCGCAGTAGGTACAAGATCTGCGGTATTTGCACCCGTCTCAAATTTAGGGTTAGTCATTATAGACGAAGAACATGACGGTTCTTTTAAAGAACATTCTACACCCAGATATCATGCAAGGCAGGTGGCTTTACAAAGATGCAGAACAAATAAAGCAGTTTTAGTTTTGGGATCGGCAACTCCTTCTTTAGAAGTATATCATCTTGCTAAAACCGGAAAGATAGGTTTACAAGTTCTTACAAAAAGACCTGGGACCGCAAAACCTCCGACAGTCAGGATCGAAGAAAATAAAAAAGACGCAAGGCTTCTCGGTTCTGAACTTACATTTGCGATCAAACAGAGATTGGATAAAAAAGAACAGGTCATTCTTCTTTTAAACAGAAGGGGATACAGTCCTCTCATTTATTCCGAAAAGGAAAAAACATACATTCCTTGTCCGAATTGTACGTCTCATCTATGCTATCATAAAAAAGGTACCGTTATCTGTCACCTCTGTGGTTTTTCAGATTCTCTCCAAAGATTAGAAACTAAATTGGGAGAAAAATTAGTAATGATGGGAACTGGTACCCAAAAGTTAGAAGAATTTCTATTAGAAACTTTTCCAGGTGCAAAGGTAGAACGTCTAGATCAAGATTCTATCCAAGACAAAAGTGTTCTTACCGACGTGATCGGAAGATTGGTAGATGGTGAGATAGATATTCTCACAGGAACACAAATGATCTCCAAAGGATTAGATGCTGCACGAGTCACTCTAGTTGGAGTTTTAAACGCGGGAATTGGTTTAGGTCTTCCGGATTTTAGAGCTGGAGAAAGAGTATTTTCTCTTTTGACTCAAGTAGCTGGAAGAGCAGGGCGATCCGATCTAGCGGGAGAAGTTTTGATTGAAACAAATACAGTAGATCATCCGATCATTCGAATGGCATTAGACCAAGACTATATTCGATTTTACGAATCGGAGATCAAAACAAGAGAGGAACTTTTTTATCCGCCATTCTCCAGATTGGTTCGTATCTTATCCAGGTCCAAAGACGAAAGTCTTTCTCTTAAAACCATTGAAGAAGTGCATCAAGTCCTAAAAAAACATTTGCCTGAACCAAATACAGTTGTGTTAGGTCCTGCTCCTTGTCCTTTTTATAAAATAGATGCAAACTTCAGAAATCATATACTGATCAAAACGACAGTGCAGAATAAATGGAGAGAGATCCTAAAAAAAGAGATCCGACCTCTTAAAATTTCTAAAAACGTTTACCTGGAATTGGATTTTGATCCATTGGATCTTGTTTAATGAAAATCGCATTTTTTGGGACCCCGGAACCTTCTGCCAAACTCTTGCAGGCACTACTGCAAGAGCCAGAGATCCAAGTACAATTCGTAGTCACAAATCCGGATCGCCCAAAGGGTAGAAGTAAAACCCCTATCCCAAGTCCGGTAAAGGATATTGCAATTTCTGCAAATCTTCCAGTCTTCCAATACGAATCCATAAAAAAGGAAAAAGAAGAAGCTCTCCAAACCTTTTCCAAGTTCGATGCGGAGCTCTATGTTGTATTTGCTTACGGATCTATTCTACCTAAAGAAATTTTCTCTCATCCTAAATTCGGTTCTATCAATCTACATGGATCGATTCTTCCCGATCTAAGAGGGGCATCTCCAGTCCAAACTTCTCTTTGGAAGGGTTATACTAAAACAGGGATCAGTATCCAATACCTGGGAGAAAAAATGGACGAAGGAGATATTATCTCCATCCAAGAAGTAGAAATAGACCTGGAAGATGATACAGGAACCCTCATGGAAAAAATCACCCAAGCTGGGATCCAAAGCCTAATTCCACTTTTAAAAGGCCCCCGAGCAATTACCTTCGAGGCCTCTCCACAAGATCATTCCAATGCAACTTATTGTACTAAAATCCAGGCAGAAGATCGAGTCCTGGATCTAAAACTTTCTGCCGAGGAATTGCATAATCGAATTCGTGCATTAAGTCCAGATCTGGGCGGATATTGCAGTTTCAGAGGCAAACGTTTGATTTTATGGAAAACAAGACCTGTGGATTTTTCCGAAACGACGATAGAGTCAGGCAAATTGAAACGAATGGACAAAAAGGCCCTTATTTTCCAGTGTGGAGATGGCCGTTTCTTAGAGATCCTTTCCGTCCAACCGGAAAATAAGAACAGAATGACTGTTGCAGATTTCATGAACGGTTTCCGTATTTCGGACGAGGATCGTTTCGAGTGACCAAGGAAGAACTCCGCTCTAAATATCTCCCTATCGGGGGTTACTTTTTTTTCATCGCATTCGGCTTAGTAGTCTTTTTCATAGCCGCCTTCTTAGTAGTATTCGTTCGTACGAAAAGTGCCACCATGGTGGTCATGCCTGATGTAGTAGGTAAACCGTACAACGAAGTCCATAACGAATTAATGCGTCTCCAGCTGAAAGTCAGATTGGAGTCCAAACGTTATCCGGACAAAACAGATGGTATCATCATCTACCAATCCATTCGTCCCGGAAGAGAAGTAGAAGCAGGTTCCAAAGTTTCTCTTACTGTCAATATCGGTTTAGACCGAATCGATATGCCCAACCTAAAAGGGCAAAGTTTGGTCTCCGCCAAAAACTCCATGGAAAAAGTTCTTTCGGGAGAAACTTACGTTTCTTTAACATTGGGTGGGATCACCTATGTGGAAGTAAAAGAAGGAGAACAACCTGATACAGTAGTGGACCAAATCCCGGAAGCAGGTAAAAATATCACCGCTGGTGAAAAAGTATTCTTACTAGTTACAAAACCTTCTACCAAGAAAAAAGAAGGAGAGCCCCAAGCAGGATTAGAATTTAAACCTGGTGATTCTTTTGCATTCGCTCAAAGAGCTCTAGTAAGGGCAAAAATTTCCTCCAAGGCAGAAGTGGTTGTAACCAAATTTCGTCCTGATAATGGAAAGATTGAATCTGTCCAAAAAGTAGGAAACGAATACAAGTTTAAGGTATTTTATTTCGAGCCGGAAGATAGGGTAGAAAGCGGATATGAAAGTTTCGTTTATGAGGCTCCTGAAAACGGAACGTATTCTTTGATCGTAAAAGATCAAAACGACGAAACCAAACAAGTGGAAATCAGCGCTCCCACAATCTACCAAGAGGGAGAAAAAATCCAAACCGTCTTTTACAGAACAGGAGATGTGACTCTGGTTCTTTTGGACGATAAAGGTTCGAAAGTAAAATCCAAAGACTACGAGAACGAATTTTGAAAATCTCCGCTTCTATTTTAGCCACCCAACTTACAGCACTTGCAAATACAGTTCCTGATTTTAAAAAAGAAGGAATCGACCTAGTCCATATGGACGTGATGGACGGAAATTTTGTGCCTCAGATCAGCTTCGGAGAAGCGGTCAATAAAGAGATCAAAGCAATGACCCAAATCCCACTGGACGTTCATCTCATGGTGGAGAAGCCTGAAAATCACGTTCACAAATATTACGAGCTGAATCCTTACTGCATTACTTTCCATGCGGAAACTACTCGTTTTCCGATTCGTTTAGCTCAGGAAATAAAGAAGAATGGACCGAAAGTAGGGGTTTCTCTGAACCCTGGGACTCCAGTTTCTGCATTGGAAACGCTTCTACCTTATATTGATCTAGTACTCATAATGACTGTCGAGCCTGGATTCTACGGGCAAAAATTCGTGGATGGGGGAATGGACAAGATCAGAAAAGTCAAGTCACTCATCTCCAATCACCCGATCGAACTGGAAGTAGATGGGGGAGTCAATGATACAAATATCAAAGAACTCGCCCAAGCCGGAGTGGATATTTGTGTTGTGGGAGCGGGTTTATTCAAATCCGGAGACCCAAGCGAGAATGGGATCCGCTTAAAAAGTCTAGTAAAGTAATACTGCTATTAAATATTGACAGTCCCGCTTTCCGCGAAATTATGGCGTATTAGGGCAAACTCATGCAGTAAGCCCATCCTTATTTATTCGAAGGAATTTTACTTTGGTTAAGATCAGACTACAAAGAACCGGAGCCAAAAACAACCCTCACTACCGAGTAGTGGCTGCAGATAGCCATTCTCCTAGAGACGGTAAATTTATCGATATTCTTGGACACTATCACCCAGCAGAGGTGAAAAGCCAAACAGTCCTGGATAAAGAGAAAATTTTAGGCTGGCTCAGCAAAGGTGCTCAACCTACCGGAACCGTTCTGAACCTCATTAAACACGAGGGGATCTGGGCGGAATATAAACAATCTCTGAAGAAGTAATGGAAGAGCTGATCCGCTATATCGTTACTTCTCTAGTAGATCATCCGGAGGAGATTTCCGTAAAGGAAATCGAGGGCGACGAACAAACCGTCCTAGAACTCCGGGTTTCCCCGAAGGATGTGGGAAAAGTGATCGGCAAGAATGGTAGGATCGCTAAGTCCTTAAGAGCGATCTTAACCGCAGCCTCCATCAAAGCCGGAAAAAATTTCTCCTTAGAAATTATTGACTGAGACTCGTATCCTAACCGGACATTTAGGAAAACCCTTCGGACTGAAGGGTTTAGTCCGACTGGTTGCAGAGGATAGTTCCGTTCCGGGGCTCAAATTTCCAATCCAAGCTACCCTAGAATATTCCTCCAGGGAACCAATACCTGTAAAGATCCTGAAAGCAACCCTACAAGCAGGAAAGATACTTTTACAATTAGAAGGTATCAATTCTCCGGAAGAAGCTTCTTCCTTAACTGGTGGAAAACTGTATATCGATCGTTCTCATTTTCCCAAATCCAAAAACGAAGAATATTATCTATTCGAGTTAAAAGGTCTGAAAGCAATTGCCGAAGACGGAAAGGAACTCGGATGGGAATTAGTGGACATTCTAGAAAATCCGGCACATTCTATCTTAGTCTTTGAGACGCAAGATTCCGAGGTCTTAGTTCCTTATGTGGAAAAACATGTAGGAAATATAATCTTAGAAGAAGGTAAGATCGTTCTAAAAAGTCCTGAGGATTGGAATGAAATTTAATTTTATTACCTTATTCCCCGCTAAAGTCCAAGCATACTTTTCCGAAGGACTGCAGGAGAAGGCAATCCAAAAGGGAGTGTTCTCCGTAAACATCGTACATCTGCGGGACTTCTCCAATAATAAACATCTAAAGGTAGACGACACACCTTATGGAGGAGGTCCGGGAATGCTCTTAAAAGTAGAGCCAATCGACCTGGCCTTAAAATCATTGGGAGAAGATAAAGGGGTCGTAATTCTTACCACTCCTTCCGGAATACCATTCGATCAGAACGTTGCAGAAAAACTTTCCAAGCTCGAAAAACCAATCACTCTTATATCAGGATATTATGAAGGAGTGGATCACAGGGTAACAGAGCATCTTGTTGACATAGAACTGTCCCTTGGAAATTATGTAATTTCAGCCGGAGATTTGGCTAGCCTCTGTATTACAGATGCTGTGTCCAGGCTTTTGCCCGGCTTTTTAGGCGACCGAGAGAGCCTGGAAGAAGAATCTCATAACGAAAGGGATGTTTTAGAATATCCACAATATACGAAACCTTCCGAATACAATGGTTGGAAGGTTCCAGAAATTCTCTTGGGCGGAAACCACGCGGCGATAGAATCTTGGCGCAATGCCAATCGAAAGAAAGTCGACCCTGATATTACGAGGAATTTATGAAAGAACTTTTAAAAGGCGGACTTCCTACAGAAGCGAATCGTACCCTTAATTTCAATGTTGGGGATACTGTAAAGGTCCATTATAAAATCCAAGAATCCGGCAAAGAAAGGGTCCAGGTATACGAAGGAGTGGTGATCTCCATCTCCAACGGCGGAAACGGAAAATCTTTCACTGTTCGTAGGATCTCTTACGATGTAGGTGTTGAGAGAGTATTCCCACTTTATTCTCCTCGTATCGCTAAAATTGAACTAGTACGTAAAGGTAAGGTTCGTCGTTCTAAACTGTTCTTCTTAAGAGAACGTTCTGGAAAATCTGCTCGTATTCGCGAGTTGAAAGGCGGAAAAATCTTAGTAGCAGAAGACAGAAAGCGCCAAACCGCTGAAGAAGCAAAAGCTGCTGCTCCTGCTGAAACCGCTGCTGCGGAATAAGAATCTTCTTTAGTTGCGGCGGAATTCTCTGCCGCAATCTCTTCTTCTCCTCCTTTTTACCTTCCCTTAAAACCAATGCCTCTCGCAAATTTCGAACCGGAAGAATTGAAATTTTTTCCAGATCATCTTCCTTGCGGAATAGATGAAGCGGGACGGGGTCCATATGCGGGCCCATTATCTGTGGCAATGGTTTTATTCACACCCGAGGTCCTGGAAAAGATTTATTTGGGACAGATCTTAAAAGGACTGAACGATTCTAAAAAACTCACAGAGTCCAAACGAGAATCTTTATTTCAAGAGATCCAAGAAACTGCCCACAAAACCGCTCACGCATTCTTATCCCACACCTATATAGATCGTTACGGGATCAATAGAGCAGTATTAGAAGGTATACTGAAATGTTATAGAAAGGGCTCCGAAGCTCCGATAGAAAGTACCGGAAGAAAACTTCTGCTCTTAATAGACGGAAATTATAATTTTTCAAAATACAAGGAATCGGAAGAGGTAAAACGCCAGTCTTACTATTATAAAAAAGGGGATTCCAGGATCGCAAGTATCGCGGCCGCATCCATCATCGCAAAAGTAAAACGTGATCGTTTTATGAAAGCGATTGCTTCTAAGTTTCCGGGTTATGGATTCGAAGGGCATAAAGGATATGGAAGTGCGGCACATGAACAAGCAATCCGGGATCTGGGACTAGCAAGAATCCACAGAAGGTCTTTCACTAAAAAATTCCATGCTTCCCATTCCTCCTCCCAACCCGATTGATAAAAACCAAAATCCTCAGGTCCGAAAAACGGATAAGGTCCCAGAATCCCATCAAATTTCTTTCTTAGTCAGTTCTTCTACTAAACTTCAAAATCCAGAATTATTCGAAGGTGAATCCAAAGAAGCTCCATTTTTCAGGGTTTGGGTGAAAGAAGGTACGAAGGACGGAAAGGCAAAACTTCTCTGGAAAGGAGAAACATTAGAAGCGGAAACTAAAACAAGTCTTCTCACAGGAGAACAATTACTTTTATCTCGAACCTTATCCGGTAGCGGTTCCGAATGGAAAATACAGGAAAGGAAACTAACGTTAGAAACGGATGATTCTAAAATTTTTTCTCCTTTGGAAAAAGGACTCACAGGAGTTTTGGAGAAGGTACTACATAAAGAAGAAGGTCCCATCTCCGAAGATAGTATTCTGGCATTTTTGAAGAGCTATTTTCCTCATTTCGAATGGAAAGCGGAGACTCCCTATTTCGAGTGGGAATGGGAGGATGGAAATGCGGAAGCATATTTGGGTGGAACCGATCCGGGTCGAATATTTGTGCTCTTTATGGAGACCAAGGAAGACGGCCCGAGTTTGTACAGATTCCATTGGAAAAAAGAAGATGCATCGGACCTTGTTCTAACCGCTATTTATACTAGTTCTAAATTGTACTTGCATATAGGTCGGAATCGTAAAAAATTTATGCAGTTCTTGGAAGAATCGGGAGTTAGATTCCAGGAACTCAGGATACAATATAAGCCCTCTTTACAGAGAAGGGAATGGACTGCGTGAAATTCGGAATCGCCCTAAAGTTTACACCGGACGAGAATAAAGGCCCTAAAATCCTAGCAAAGGGAGAAGGACTTTTAGGTGAAAAGATCAAGGGTGTGGCTAAAAGACACGGAGTTCCGATAGTGGAGGATGCGCCTTTGGCCGAGGCTCTTTCTCCGATACCGGTAGGGCAAGAGATCCCGGAAAATTTATACAGAGCGGTTGCGGGTGTTTTTGCTTTCGTACTCAGCCAAAAAGCGGAAGCAACAAGGGAATTTGAAAAATGAAAAAATTGAACGTGTCCGAATTGAAGCCGGGTATGAGATTTACAAAGCCCGTTTATCTGGACAAAGAAAATCTGTTCATCACTTCTAATACTCCGATCACTGATTCGGACTTGGAACGTTTGAAAAGATTCGGGATCACCGAGGTATTAACCCATGGGGATATCCTAGTAATCGATGTAGATCCTGAAAGATTGGAAACCCAATTAGAGGATTTTATCATCAGCACGATCGTAGACGAGGACCTTCTTCCTTTAAAAGGAATCTACGATAATCTGAACCGTATTAAGGTACAATTTTCCAATCTATTTAAAAACACTTTCGCATTAGTACAAGACGTTTATAGAAAAGTTGCGGATGATAAGATATTCGATTTCGGTCCAGTAAGAGAACAAGGAGAAGCGTTAGCTGACTTTGTAAGGACACATAATAATCTTTCGTATTTAATCCTTGGAATGAATAATCCGGGGTATTATCTATATAATCAGATCACTACTTCCACATTCTATGCTCTTATCATTGGAAAACTTCTGGATTTCTCTCGTCCTAAAATGGTGGATCTTGCGATCTCTTGTCTGGTAGCGGATGTAGGAATGACAAAGGTCCCCGCAACCATTTCCGAAAAAACGGACCAACTCACCGACGAAGAATACAAATCCATTCTAAAACATACGATCATAGGCTACCAGGTACTTACCCAGAGGATCAAAATTAAGAATAGTTTGGCGGTTGTGGCTCTACAACACCATGAACGTTTTGATGGAAAAGGGTATCCTCAAAAGATCGCAGCAACTGCGATAGAGGAGAATGCGAGGATCTATGCAATTGCGGATAATTTTTCCGCTCTTATCACTAACAGACCTCATAGACAAAGAGTACTTCCTCACGAAGCAATCAAATCCATGATCAGTATGGATGTGGGTAAGTTTGATCTGAAAATTGTGCGCACATTTTTGAACCAAGTCTCCTTATACCCCGTGGGTTCTTGCGTGGAACTTTCAGACAAACGAGTAGGGATCGTTCTTGCTGCGAATGCAGATAAACCTTTAAGGCCTTCTATTCGTATTATAAAGGACGAATATGGAACTTTCGTTCGTAACTTGGTCTTAGTGGATTTGGTAAAAGAGAATCATCTATTTATTGTCAAGGCTCTCGATCTTCAGGAAGCAACTGTAACCTCTTAATTTTTTTTGGATCTATACTTCTAAACCCAAAAAGTGTTCTCCATTCTTCTTTTCCGAAACAGGTTTCTGGTATGGGACCTCGCTCCAAAAGAAAAGTACAGAAAGGAAAAGAAGGAGAAAACCTTGCCGCTGGACTTCTTCTCAAGCAAGGTCATAAAATTTTAGAAAGAAACTTCCGGATCCAAAAGGGAGAAATCGACATAATTAGCGAGAAAGAAAACGTCCTGTATTTTACGGAAGTGAAGTACTGGGCTAAAACTTCCCCTATTCACCCCTTGGAAATATTCAGTCAGGCAAAGATCCGAAGAATGAAAACGGCGGCAGCATATTATTTGAGCAGAAACGTTTCGTTTAGAGATCATTTTGTCTCTTTCTCGCTGGCCTTAGTTACCGAAAAAAGGGAACTGAAATATTATCTTCATCTCTTCTAAAACAATCGTTAAGCGATTTCAAAAACGAGTCGATTTTCGAATTGTCTGCGGGTTCTCAAGGATGAGGACCTTAAATCGTTACAAGGAAGTAACTATGAAAAGCATCCAAATTCTCGGCAACTTGGCCGGGTCCGACCCGTTCGGACCAGACCCAGTGATTCTGAGAAAACGAGGAGTTCCGATCAAAAAGCGGAAATTCGAGGACTATAAGAAGAAGATCGAGGACGAAAACTACATTGATTTCGCAATCGATAAGATCGCTATGGAACTCTCGCATTTCCTGTCAAAGTAACCACAAAAATAAAACCGTCGAAAGAACAAATTAGGTTACGGCCCTGTTTTCCGGAGACCATCCGGAATTCAGGAAAACAAGGGCCTCCTCCAAATTCCTCAAAAGCACTTCCTCCGAACCTTCGAGATCCGCAATCGTCCTTGCTACTTTCCTAAAATGGGCCACCTTACGAATGCTGAACTTTTGTAAATTGTTAGCCTTCCAAAAATAAGATTCACATTCCTTGGAAAGTGGAATCATTCTTTCCACTTCTTCTCCTCGTAATCTTCCGTTGTATAATTTACCCGTTTCTCTGAATAATCTTCTGTATTGTATTTCCGAGGCGGATTGGATGGAATCTCGAATAGATTTTAGATTTATCGAAACCTTCTCCCCATCTAAATTTCCTGAAAGGCCCAGATGATAAAATATTTCGATCCGATCCAAAAATGGTCCGCTAAAGGAGGACTGGTAATTCCGGATATTTGAAACACTGCAGTTACATTCTTTTATTAAAGTTTGGTAATATCCGCAAGGACAAGGGTTGGTGGCTCCAATAAACAAAAAAGAAGCAGGGTAGGTCATAGAACCGCTGATCCGGGAAATTGTAATTTTCCCTTCTTCCATTGGTTCTCTTAAGGCTTGTAAATTTTTAGAATGAAATTCCGAAAGTTCATCTAAGAATAAGATTCCATTCCCTGCTAGAGAAACTTCTCCCATTCTTAAGCCGATGGATCCACCAACTAATGAAATATCGGAAGCAGTATGATGAGGACTTCTAAAAGGCCTTTCTACTTCCGTATCGGATAATATTTCTTGTAAGGACCGAATTCCTAATAATTCGATTCCTTCTTTCTCTCGTATCTCGGGAAGAAATCCATGTGCCAATTTCGCGAGCATTGTTTTTCCGGCACCTGGCGGACCGGATAGTAAACAATGATGAAAACCGGCACTTGCAATCTGCACCGCTCGTATTGCGGGCAATTGGCTTTTATGAAATTCGGATTTCCAAGGTAGAACTTCGGATCTGATCCTTATATTTCCTCTTGGCTCGGACTTGATCTCACCCTTTGCCAAGGAAACTAAATCTTTTAGATGAGAAATTGCGTAGATCGGAAATTTGTCTAGAATAGAAGCTTCTTTCCTATTTCCAAAAGGAACAACCGCAGCAGTAAAACCGGTATTTTCCAAACCTGAAAGAATAGGAAGAATTCCTTTCAAAGGTTTTATGGATCCATCCAGTCCCAGCTCGCCTAGGAAAAGAAACTGTTCTAGTTTTTCAGAAGGAATTATCTGACCCGTTAAATATAAAATCCCTGCGGCAATGGGAAGATCTAAGTATGTCCCTTCTTTTTTTCTGCCAGCAGGAGCAAGATGGACCAAAATGTTCTGCAGAGAATATTCAAATCCGCTGTTTTCTATCGCGATCCTGATTCTATCTGAGGATTCCTTTATAGAAGGGCTCGGAAGTCCTGTGATCTGGAACCTTGGAATGCCCCTTTTGATATTGATCTCTACAGATACCGGAAATGGATGTATTCCCTCCAGAGAAGCCCCAAAAAATTTGGTCAGTTTACATGTCTCCATACCGGGACAGGTGCGGAAAAATTCAGGCCTCGCGCTTTTTTTCTAAAAACTAGTTTATCACATCCGGACCTTCAGTAAGTTATGCATGAAATGGTGCGATTCTTCGCTTTTTTATTGGCTCTATTTACTATACAGTGCGGAGCCAGATTGATTAAAAAAGAGAAGTTATTCGAGATCAACGAGCATTACCAAGATAAGATATACAGCCTTAAAAAAGACACAAAAGTCTCCATGACCGAAACTTTTAAGAAGGGAATGTTGGTCCGAATCTACATCGAATCGACTCCTTCCCTGATTAAAGTGAAATGTTTCCCTGCGGACCAAAAAAGGGAACATGCAATCGGCAGGCTGATCGCCTATCAGGTAAACGAAGATTTAGAGAAAAAGACCATCAGTATAGAGGATTTGGATAAGATCGTTGCAAATGAGCTCACGGAATATAAAAAGAAAAAGTAGCCGTCGTTCCCCACTAGGTTCAAGAAGGCATCCCGACGCAGCCGATATTAAATATGTGAAACGGACGATTCTTTGCCTTCCCATTATATCCGCCATGGTGGCTTCTGCTTTATCGGCCGATCCGCTTAAAAATTACGAAAACGCGATCAATGATTACGCGAATAAGGACTCTTCTTTCTTTACGGACAAGGAAGAACGTAAAATCAAACAATTATTCTCCCAATCTCCGGAAGAATGGGAAGAAGACAAATATTCTTCTCTTAGTTATCATAAAGATAAGTCCAATTTGGAACTCCCTTCTTTCATTAGTATCAATCCTATTGTTTCCTCCAAGATAGTTAGCCAGAGCGGCTTTATTATAAAATCTTATATCGTAAAACCTAAGGATACTTTATTCAGGATTGCCAAATCATTAAAAACCACTGCCGCTAAAATTTCAGAAGCAAACGGTTTAAACAAAGGTTCCGTTCTAAAAGTAGGACAGAGCTTAAGTGTTCCAGTAAAAGTGGGAAATGCTTCCCGCCAAAAGATAGAATATAAAAGAGTATTCATCACTCCTGTTTTAGGCGCTAGATTCTCTTCCAGATACGGTAAAAGAAAAGATCCATTCCACACAGGTGGAGGCGGTTACCATACTGGGATAGATATGGCTGGCCCTCAAGGAGCACCAATACTCGCTTCCGCAGATGGTGTGGTAAGTTTTGCCGGAGTCAATGGCGGTTACGGGAACTCAGTTATCATAGACCATCCAAATGGTTATAGAACCATGTATGCGCATTGCGCTAAAATTACAGTGGAAGAGGGAACGAAAGTGAGAGCAGGCACGGTCATAGGTGCCGTAGGTCGTACAGGCTCCGCCACAGGTTCCCATCTCCATTTCGAGGTGTTCTATAACGGAAAAAGGATCAACCCTGAGGTGGCTCTTAGGAAGACCTTAAAAATTGTTACTAACCTGGACCCAGGCAAGGTAGCAAAACTTTAAGCGATCATCTTTCCAAAAGCCGGGACCAATATTTTGGGATCCGGCTTTTTTAGAATGATTCCTTAAAAAATATCCGAAGGGCGCAATGAACGCAATTTTTATCGAATTCAGAAAACATACATTCTATGTTCTGATCCCTGTCGTGATATTTTTTTCCTTCTCTTTGGCATATCTTTGTAGAGGGATCCTTCTACTTTTTCTGACCCCGAATGTGCAAACAGGTTCCTCCACTGCGGCCCCACGAAGACCCGTGGCCGAAAATTCTATCACGGTCGAAATGTCCAAGGAAATGGTAACCGGTTCATTATTTAGGGGAAGTTTGGCTCCTCCTCCTGGTGAAACTCCCGCCGGAGTAGACGGTTCCCCTGGAGCACCTCCGGATACCGGAGAAGGCGAAGAAATGAGAGTTACCGGAACCTTAAGCGGTCACTGGAGTTTTGCCAGAGTAACTATTTTAGAAAAAGGGAAACAAAGCGCGGAAGAATTCGCAATGGGAGATGCAGTGGGCGGATACAAGGTAAAGTCCATTCTTCTCAACCATGTAGTATTGGAAAAAGGGGGGCAGTCTCTCAAAGTGGAGATAGGCCAAACACCTGGAGAAGCCAGGGCCAAATTGGGAGCCCAAGCAGATTCTCCTAGCGGACCGCCTGCAGCGGATACGGTCCGTAAAATTCTGTCCAGACAGGATGTGAATAGAAAATTAGCGAACGTAGCTGAACTTTATAAGGGAAAATTCGGTCCTTATTTGGAAAATAACACGATCGCAGGTTACAAAATTTACAGCATAGGCAGCGATCATATTTTTTATTCTCTGGGAGCTAGAACCGGAGATGTGGTGCGGCGGGTAAACGGAATGCCCTTAAACGATACGGTGAAAATGATGGAGATATGGAATTCCTTGAAAACGGCCGATAAAGTATCCGTAGACGTAGAGAGAATGGGCAAGATATTGTCCTATGAATTCATCATCCGGAATTAAAGATTAAATGCGCAAAATAGATTTACGATCCAGATATTTGAGAAACGCAACATTCGCGTTCTTACTTCTTCTTTCTGTGAACGAAGGTTTACTATCTCAGGCCTCCAAAAAAGGAAGCAAGAGAAGTACTGCCCCAACCGCTGAAGATACGAAAGAAAAAACCTTTTATGCGAACTGGAGAGATACAGAACTTAATGATTTTCTAAAAGGGATGAGCGCGATCCTAAAGAAAAACATTCTATTGGATGAGAGTTTAAAAGGTAAAAAGATTACTATCATTTCCCAAAAAGAGATCCCAATCAAAAATGCATTTCCGTTCATGAAGGCCGTTTTGGAGTCCATGGGATTTGCTATCGTGGAAGAAGTGGATCTGATCACTATCGTAAAATTAAAGGATGCACTTGCAAGATCTCCGTACGTGAGAGTGGGTAAGGAGCCTATCCCGGAAACGGAAGCATTAGACAATCGTATTATCACACAGATCATTCCGGTAGAAAATGTAAAACCGGAAGAATTGGAGCCTATCTTAAAAAGATTAACTTCTCCAAACACTGATATTATCGTTTATAGAAATACGAATACGATCGTACTTTCCGGTTCTACTGCAGATATCAATAAATTACTCACTTTAGTAAATGAGTTGGACGTAAGACCGGACGAGACAAGCCCTGGAGCGGTTGCTTCTGCTGGTGATGTTCATATTTATACATTAGAATTCAGTGAAGCGGAGAAGATTGCCGCTACTCTGATCAAATTGGATAATCCTATCGTAGGAGATCCTCCTGTTGCAAGTGGTGCCCCGGGAGCACCGCCTCCACCTGCTCCAAAAGTAGAAAAGATCAAAGCGGTTGCTCATAAGGAATCCAATTCAGTGATCGTTACTGCAACTGAATCCGAATGGAACGAGATCCGTAAAATTATCCGAGTTTTGGACTCTGCAAGAAAACAAGTATTATTGGAAGTTTTGATCGTAGAACTTTCTTCGACTGATACAAATGACTTCGGTATTGACTGGAGATTCCAAGGGCAGGGTCCTTATAGCCAGTTCAACTCGGGACTTGCCAAAGAAGGAAATATCATTAACTCCAGCGGTAGGATCAACCCGAACCTGAACACGTTATCCGGCTTCTCTCTTGGTTTCGTCCAAGCGGGGGCCCAACAAATCTTAGGGATTTTGAGTGCTAACCAAGGAAATGAGAACTTCAACGTATTATCTGCTCCTCAAGTTTTGACCTTGGACAACCAAGAGGCTGAGATAAACGTAGGACAGGATGTTCCAGTCAGAACCCAAAGCCGTAACGCAGGTTTGGGCGGTGCAAACGCAGTAACGGTGGACAACTATGAATATCGTCCAACAGGTATTAAGTTAAAATTCACTCCACATGTGAATAAGAATAATCGTATTACTTTAGATCTTTTACAAGAGATCAAAAATATCGCCTCTATTGCACTCGCGGGAGGAAACCCTACATTCAATAGAAGGGAAGTAAAAACCACAATCACTATAGATAATAGACAAACGATTGTGATCGGGGGTTTGATCTCCAACGATAAACAAAAACGCCTGATCAAGATCCCGTTACTCGGAGATATTCCTTATCTGGGTTGGATCTTCCGTAGAACTACCGAACAATTAAAAAAGACCAATTTGATGGTTTTTATTACTCCACATATCTTGGACAATCGTGAACTTGCTGATAAGATGACTGTTAAGAAGAAGTTACAACAAGAAAGATACGAAATCGAAAGGGAAAGGGTTCTAAACAAAGAAGCCACCATCAAGGAACGCGGAGAATAAGACAGTGAAAACTCTAGGTGATATTCTTGTAGAAGACGGGGTCATATCCGCCAAGGATCTAGAAGACTCTCTAAAACTACAAAAAAAGAATCATTTACCCCTAGGACATATTCTTCAAAAAAAAGGGATTGCTGGAGAAGTAGACGTTCTCAAGGCAATGGCCCGCCTATACAAAATGGAATTCAGGGAAAAACTGGATTTCAAGGGAATGGAAGAAGTTTACGACCGTATCCCCCTCAAACTCATCCAAAAAAGTAAAATAGTTCCTTTCGAGCTAAATAAGAAGAACGTTAAAATCGCAGTCTCCGATCCTACGGACCTTCACCCGATGGATGATGTACGTTCTGCATTAAAAGAATTTAAAATAGACTTCATACTCGCACCTGAACCTGAGGTGATGAGACTTATCCATTCCCAGTTCGACACTACATCCGCAGCAGCGAAAGATATGTTGAACGAAATGGAAGGTAGTTTCTCGGAACTTGCAGAAGGTTTCGACAACGAGACGATCGACCTTTCAGACGATGCTCCTATCATCAAGATGGTGAACGTGATCCTTTCTCAGGCAGTAAACGAGAGAGCTTCGGATATACACGTAGAACCTTATGAAAAAAGTCTAGTGGTCCGCTACAGGATTGACGGTATTCTTCATAATGTATTAACTCCACCCAAGTCGTACCATGCGGGGATCACTTCTCGTATCAAGATCATGTCCAACCTGAACATCGCAGAGAACAGACTACCACAAGATGGTAGGATCAAACTCAGACTTGCAGGAAAGGATGTAGATATCCGGGTTTCCACAATTCCATGTCAGTTCGGAGAACGTATCGTTATGCGTCTCTTGAACAAAACAGACCAGAAATATTCCTTGGAGACAATGGGATTTTATCCGGATCTTGTTAAAACACTTCGTACTCTTATCTATGAACCTCACGGCATCATCTTAGTAACGGGTCCTACAGGATCCGGAAAATCCACCACATTGTATTCCGCTTTGACCGAGCTGAATACGGAAGAAAGAAATATTATCACCTGCGAAGACCCAGTGGAATATCAGATTGATGGCGTCTCCCAAATGCAGATGCAGGAAAAAATAGGGCTTACATTTGCGACCGGCCTTCGTGCAATTTTACGTCAGGACCCGGACGTGATCATGGTGGGAGAGATCCGGGACGAGGAAACTGCGAGGATCGCAATCCAAGCTTCTTTAACGGGTCACTTAGTATTCTCCACTTTACACACAAACGATGCCGCTTCTGCAGCGACAAGACTTGTGGATATGGGAATTGAACCTTATCTAATCACTTCTACAGTATTGGGATTTATGGCCCAAAGGCTTGTAAGAACTATATGCAAAGAATGTAAAATTTCTTATAAACCAACTCCTCAAGAACTGGAATCCATCGGTATTTCCAAAAAGGATCTGAAAGGTGGAGTCTTGTATAAGGGCAAGGGTTGTTCCCATTGTATGAATACCGGATTTAAAGGAAGAACCGGGGTATATGAACTTCTAATCATAGATAGTAAAATCAAAAATGCGATACTCGCAGGATCCGATACGAATAAGATCAATGATGTTGCTTTAGAAAGCGGATTTGCTACTATGAGAGATTATGGGATCCGAAAAGTATTGGATGGAATCACCACCCCGGACGAAGTTCTAAGGGTTACCTAAGTTTCCTTCCATGGCGCTTTTTACTTATACTGCATTTAACAAAAAAGGAAAGGAAGAGAAGGGGATAATAGACGCCCCCAATATCCAATCCGCGAGAGCAAAACTTAAGAGCAAAGGTTTCTATGTTCGTCAAATTTCCGAAGATGCGGAAAGAAAAGACAGAGAACTTTTTCCATTCTTAGCTAGACTTCTTTATAGAGTTCCTAAAAAAATAATCGGTCTTTTTTCCAGACAATTAGGAACTCTTTTGGGTGCAGGTATTCCTCTAGACAAATCGTTATCCAGTATCATCGAGCAGACTGATCACGAAGTTTTTCGCAAGGTTGTGATCGCAATGCAAGCGGATATTACGGAAGGAAGTTCCTTATCCGATTCGATGAGAAAACATCCGGATATATTTCCGAACCAGTATCCTTCTCTTGTTTCAGTAGGAGAAAGGACAGGTGATTATGAAACCGCGCTCATGCGTCTTGCGGAGATGGAAGAAAAAAACCTACAGCTAAAAGGAAAGGTTACTACCGCACTCGTTTACCCTGGAATTATTTTCTGCCTATTGCAGCTCGTGATCATATTCCTACTCACTACGGTAGTTCCTCAGATCGAACATCTATTCGTAGAATTTAATGCAACACTTCCAGTAATCACACAAATCGTGATCGGAAGTTCCAGAATTCTAACAGGCTATTGGTTTTTGATCTTCCCGCTGATAGGTGCCGGAGTTGTGGGCTTCTTCTTTTATAAATCCACTCCGGAAGGTAAGGAAAAATGGGAGAAGTTCGTTCTCGGGATACCAATCATCCGAACACTCAATAAAAAAGTACTTATATCCAATTTTGCCAGGAACCTAGGAATTCTTCTTACAAACAGGGTTCCTCTCATTATTTCTCTCCAAATTGTAGAACAGATCGTTAACCATTCCGTTTTCGGACAAGAAATACGGAATGCTTGCGATAGAATTCGAGAAGGAGAGAAACTTTCTGCCGCATTCACTGGGTCAGAGATATTGCCGCAACTAGTCATAGGTATGATGTCCGCCGGAGAAGTTTCGGACAGGGTTCCAGAGATGTTGAATAAGCTTGCAGAGATCTACGACCAAGAAGTGGATTCCGCTCTAAAAAATGCGACCCAGGCAATTGAACCTCTAATGCTCGTTTTTATGGGTTTTGCGATCGGTATCATTATGGCAGCGATCATCGTTCCGATGTTCAGCTTGACCCAAAACTTACAAGGTATATAACAATAGAAATAGGAGAACCGACTTTGAAAACGGGAAACAAACGGAGAAAAGGATTCACTCTTATCGAATTAGCGATCGTCGTCGCCATTTTAGGTGCATTGATGACTATCATTCTTGTCAGCGTGGATTTCGGTGGAGTGAGCATCGAGACCGCAAAGATGAAGATCAAAAAAGACAAACAGGAACTTAGATTACATCTAGAAAGATATGCTTCCAAATTCGGAAGTTATCCTAGCGAAGAGCAAGGTCTAGACGCACTAGTAGAAAGACCGACTAACGGAGAAATCCCTGAGACCTGGATCCCTATGGTAAGCAGCAAGGATTCTATCAATGACCCTTGGAAAAACCCATACAAACTCAGATACGATGGAGCGGGCGAGATACAGATTATAACTTATGGTCAGGATAAAGCAGAAGGTGGAGAAGGCCTAAATTCAGACTTTGATATCACTAAAGAAGAACAATATCCGCCACAATTTACTTCTGCATCCGGCGCTAAAAAATAAACTAAAGTGGGTCCAAGAGCGAAAGGCCGGATCCGTTCCGGCTTCACATTGATCGAATTGGGAGTCGCAGTATTCCTGATCGGAGTAATGTTCGCTCTTGTCCTTCCTTCCTTAGTCAATTTGCTCACACCAGGCGCCCAAGAAGAAGCAATGTTATTACATGACGTTGTGAACTTCTGCTTCAGAAGGGCGAAGATCAATCAAAGGACAGTCTATCTTCAATTAAACGTGGACACGGAAACGTATACCATCCTCGACATGGAAAGGGACGAGACCGGTTTAAAGGAAGTTCCAGTATTCCAGGACAGGGAGCTTCCTAGTTCTTCCGCCATTGTAGATGTGATGGATGGACGAGGTTATAGATACAATACCGGAAAGATCCGCATTCCATTCTCTCCTATGGCCGTGGCGGAAGATTTTTATATCCATTTAGGTCCGGATCCGGAGATCACAAGAACACTCATCATCAAACGTTATGGTGGGAAATCGGAAATAGAGGACGGAGAAGTTGTAGTCTCCAAGGAACAATTGGAAGAGTACAAACGTAGCGAGCAATATGGCACGAGTAAGTTTTAAAAGAAAAAATCCTCTTAGAAAGAGACAGGGTTTTACTATTTTAGAAATGACCTTGGCGTTTGCGTTAGCCGCCGGTTGGCTTCTATATGTACTAATGGTGGTTTCGGAAGGAATACGACTTAAAAAAGTGGCAGCACTCCAAATGGAAGCCACTCACTTAGCAAAAATTAAAATGGCCCAGATCGATTCCGCTACCATTCTACAAGCAGACACCAGCTCTGGAGAAATTCCCGGCTACCAAGACTGGAAATTTACTACGATTATAAAAGAAGAGAATTTAGATCTTCTTAAAATGGCAGGAAAGGATAGCGGCAAAAAACCCGAGGACCTACTAGGTGGTGCGAACTCCAGCATGAACCAGCTCATCGCCAAAAGAACAGGTAATAACCAAGGTTCTGCAACAGGCGGACTTATCGCTGTATTTCATATTTATGTAACGATAGAATATCCTACAGGTGGAAGGGATAACCAAGGAATTCCAGTAAAGGAACAATACACGATCGAGACCTATAAGGCCAGGATGAACTGATATGAAACTTTTTTCATTACATTCAGTTTTTCTTAAGTTCCTTCGGAAAAGAAAAAGGTCCGGATTTACGCTAATAGAATTAACTATAGTCGCAGCCTTATTAGGTGTTCTGCTAGGAATGGTATTCGGGACTTATGCGACTATTTTAAAAGTCACTCGCCCAACTTCAGGCTCCGAAGGTGTAGATAGAGAAAAGGCGATTTCCGTTATCGAAAATATTCGAAGTACTTTGACCATGGCATTCTATTTTCAAACCGAAAAAAATCTGGTCTTTGTAAGTAGAAAAGGACGCAAATCAGAAGATGGTCCAAGACATCCTGGCGAAAGTACCAAGGATCATTTTATAGTATTTGCAGCGGTTCATCCCAACTCGGAAGAAGTTGCCCTTCCAGAAGTAAGAGAAGTTGAATATTATCTAAAACAAAAAGACGGTACTGATTATTATAAATTGATGAGAAGAGAAGACGAGATCGTCGACAAATATCCTTTCGTGGGCGGACAAGAATATGAGTTATTGGATAACGTAAAATCTCTCTCCTTTAAATTTTCCAAAACGGGAAAAGAATGGGAAGAAGAATGGGACTCCTTCCAAAGAAAAAGTATCCCACGCCTTATCCGGATAGAGATCATCGCGAATATGGGAAATAAGGAAAGACGTTTCGAAACTCTTGCCTTCCCAGGGATGCTTCTGAAATGAATTCAGGTCTCGGTCTAAAAGGCAGAAGATTTTCCAGAAGAAGAGGAGCGATCGTTTTGCTCTTAGTCGGAGGAATCGGTGTGGCTGCTTTAACCACCACCTTAGATTTTGCGGAAAGATCTATGGCGGAATATAAAATTTCCCAAGGAGAAATGTCGGGTTTCAAGGCTTCTCTTTTAGCAAAGGCAGGATTCCAAGGAGCCTTGGCCGCACTTAGAAAAATTCCAGAAGAACAATTATACCAATCCGGGATAGGCCTAAATCCGCCGCCAGTTCCAATGGGAGGAGGGTGGATCTATTATAAGATCCAAGGCGAAGATGGAAAAATTAATCTAAATTCTATCTTCAATGCAGACACAAAAGAACTCAATTTAAGAAACCAAGAAATGGCCCAGAGACTTCTGGAACGTTTGGGAATGAAGAGGGACCTTTTCAATCCTGTGATTGATTGGCTGGATGATGATAGTCAGGGGAATTTCGAAATTTCCTATTATGAAAAACTGACACCTCCCAGAAAAATCAAAAATGCTTATATGTATTCTCTATCAGAGCTTACCTCCGTGAAAGGTTTTGACCCTAAAATAGTGTATGGCTCCCAAAAACCTCCCGACTATGAACAAAAGTATTCCAAGGATTTTATGTCCGACGAGGAGAAAAGCCTGATCGGGGAGTCCGATTTCGTACTAGCAAATAATTTGACAGCATTTGTTCCCTTTCAGAGGAATTACGACGATAGAATCAACTTGAACGCCGCGCCGTACTTCGTTTTAATGTCTCTATCCGATTTTATGAACCGCCAATCCGTCCTTCAGATCATGAAAATGAAAATCAAAAAGGGCGGCTACCTGAAGGACATTAAGGATCTAGAGACCATCCCGGAATTTCAGGTACCTTCCGTGGGCGGGCTTTCTCTCTACAAAGAATTAGCGGGAGAAGGAACCGATGTGTCCGGTGGAAGGATCAAAACAAAGGGTGAAATTTTCCGGATCAGCGCAGTCGGGGAAGTAGAAAGAAACTATAATAGTAAAAAAAGTTCCGATGTTATGAAAGGCCCTAAAATTGTCCGCAGGATCACCGGAATTTTTGACCTGACCAATAACCTGATGCTATATTATAGAGAAGATTAATGTTCTTATACGAAAAGTTTTTAACCGTAGATTACGGTACGAATTCCGTAAAGGGTGCTCTGTTCCAGAGAGTAGCAGGGAACCTGACCTTGCTTCGAGCGGAATCCATGCCCATTTCCAGAATGGAAGAAAAAGAATACGAAACAAATGTACTTCGTTTTATAAATACCTACTTTGCCGAAGAACATGCGATCGTACTTTCTCTTTCACTAGACAGACTCTTTGTTAGAGAGATCTCCATCCCATTAACTACCGAAAAAGCAGTGAGAGAAGTAATCCCCTTTGAGATAGAAAGTAGGGTCCCTTTTCCTATGGAAACCGTAGAAGTATTAGGATCCGTTTGGAGAATCGACCAAGAGAAGTCGGATGTGATCACTTATACTTCTCATCATTCTGAGTTTGATACATTAGCCTCTCCTTTTCTGGAATCTAGCCTTGTATTCCGTGGGATCTTTGTGGATTCAATCTGTTTGGGTTCTGTTGTTTCCAAACATTTGCATAAAGAGATCCAATTTGCAAATGTTGCCCAGTTGGATATAGGCGGCAAAAAATCAATCTTGAATGTCACTAAGGATGGAAAGATCGCTCATACACGTTTTCTTTCCGTAGGTGGGGATACTCTTACAGAAGAAATTTCAAAAGCATTAAAGATCCCTAAAGATAAAGCAGAAGCCTTAAAGACTAGTATTCAATTCGAGCCATTCCATTCTCCGGAAGACGGTTTAAATTTATTTGCAAAAGAATACAAACTTAAAATCGGAGATATCAAAAAGGCGTTCAGCATTGCTCAGGATTTTTTTACGTCCTTAAGCGAAGAAGTCCGAAGAAGTTTTCTTTCCTTAGAAGAAACGGAAAGACCTGAAGTTGTTTTTCTTTCCGGAGAAGGAAGTAAGGTCAGAGACTTGGAATCCTTTTTAGGAGAAAACCTTGGAATCCAAGCGAGAAGATATGATTTTTTAAGCGCCGATCCGGATAGATTTGCCACTTGCTATGGAATGGCATACCATCTAATCCAATCAAAAAAATCTAAAATAGATTTTTTGGAAACCCCTTATGTCAAAAGGCTTAATAAAAATTTATTCGATATCAGTATATTCAAACCTCATATTATCTTGAGTTCGGTTTCTTTTGTTCTTTTGATCGGAGTATTTTTCCTAGGAATCATTTCCGATAAAAGAAAACTCGCAGCAGCGAATAAAATCCTGGCCGAAAAAGTAAAATCGAGTACCGGTTCCAGTGTTCCTTCTAACAGGGATCCAATAGAATTTGCAAAAAGCCTAAGAGATGGCGCTGAAAGAAAAACGGAACTATATAGAAAGTATCTTTCTAAACCGAGTGTTTTAGACGTACTACATGAAATTTCCTTAAAGTTCCCTGATCCAGGGATGCAACCTTTCTTATTCCAGAGTATTACTTACGACAACGGTACTGTTTCGATCCAGGGTGCTGTAAATGAAATTTCAGAAATCGGAGTTTTTGAAAATTCATTAAAACGTTCTCCTTTATTTAAAACTGTAAAAACGGAAAATAAAGGACAGCATTACGGCCTTAAAACCTTTAAGACACTTTTTGTCATAAAACTGGAAGTCGTGTCTAAAATAGAAGATCGAGGCGGCGATTAGATTAAGCTTATGTTGCAAAAACTACAACCTAGAGAAAAAATCTTAGTATTGGTCGCCGCTGGATTGGTAGTGCTCCTTCTGGCAATATTGGTGGTCCGAAAAATTTATAAACTTAGAACGGACCTTTCTGAGACTGTCAGCAATACCCCTGGACTTGTTGCTCAATTAGACAGCACGATTTCTGAATATCTATTTTTTAGAGGTTTAGAATCTGTAAATACGGGAGAGAATGACCAAAGTACCTTTGCAGCTAAATTGGAAAAAATTTTTACGGATAACGGAGTTAAGGAAAGGATTTCAACAATGAGACCGATCCCTGCTAGACCGATCGACAAAGATAAATACCAGGTAATTATTTTCGAAGTAAGCCTAAGAGGCGTTCCTTTGGAAAATATTATGACAGTTTTATATGATATTGAAAAAGGCAATAAAGTAAATGCCCGGGTGGAGTATTTCCAAACTAATAAACCTTACCAAGACAAGAATACCTACGACGTGAACATGAAAATTGCGGCCTATAGTGTCGCCCCCGGAAAATAAGATGGCTCGCGCAAAAAAAATAGAAATAGAAGAAGAGGAACAACTCATCTCAAACGAGGAAGAAGAATTCCTCACGATGGAATTGGAGGAATTACCTCCTGATGAATTAGAGGAGGACGATACTCCCAGATTTTCTCTCAAACAAAAACTCATACTGATCGGAAGCGGTTTAGTTTCGTTCCTTCTTTTTTTGATCCTTTTATTCCCTTACGAAAACATAGTCCGACAACTCATGAATTCATCTTCCGGACAACCAAGTAGTGTATTTTTTAATGAATTATCAGTCTCCGTCCTACTCGGAAAAGTTTCCGTAAAATCTATGGAGATCATGGGCCAAACGTTTAAGATCCGATCTAAAGACGCTCAGATCAAGGCAGGCCTTTTTTCTTTATTAAGAAAAAAGGTAAACGGTGATTTCGAAATAGAAGAATTGGAAGTAGATTACGACGGCCAAACTTTAGGAAACATAGGTGAATTAGAAGGCCATTTGCAGTTGGACTCTTTAAGCGTTCCAGCCAGCAGATTTGGTGGAGCATTCTCACTTAAAATGCCGGAAGGAAAATTCGGATCCTTCCCGAACCTTCCCGAAATTCCTTTTATAGGAAAAATAGAAAACTTTTTCGTAAATAAGATACTCATCACTTCCAGAATTGACCAAGGAATGGTGGAATTCGAAGAATTTATCATAGATACTTCAGTCGCAAGATTAGATCTACATGGGAACTTAAGACTTTCAGATTCGATCGCCAATTCCCAATTGAATCTAAGAGCCTGCTTCGAGTTAGAAAGGAATTTTGCATCTGCTGCAGAAAATCAAATCATCGTAGGCGCCTTAGATCTTCTTGAAAAAAGCGGAAGTGGGAAATGTATCCCGATCACTGGGACTTTTCAAAGACCTGAATTCAAGATCCCCGGTTTGAACGCTCCTGCAGGTTTGCCTGGGGCAGGCCCCGTTCCTTAATAGTAAAACGTATGACCTCCAATGATATCCACCTTAGTCCTTTTATTCTTAGGTTCGATATTAGCTTTTTGGATAAGCGCAGTATGCGGAGGAGGCGCAAGCCTAATACTGATCCCGATTTTGACAGGATTATTAGCTGCTTCCTTCGTTCCGTTTTCTTTAACGATTGGCACCGCAGTCAGTTCCGTTTCTAGAATTATAGTATTTAGAAAAAGTATACATTGGAAAATATTCTACTGGTTTGTTCCCTTTTCAATACCTGCGGTTTTGTTGGGAGCCTGGTTACTAAAATTCCTTAATCCGTTATATCTCCAATTATTGATTTCGTTCTTTCTAATTGCAAACCTTCCGCAAATTTTGAAACCGAAGACAGCCCCTGATGAAACAGGAACTCCAGATCCGAACTATATTTTAGCCTGTCTCGGATTCTTTTCCGGTTTTATATCAGGGGTTACCGGCGCAATTGGATTGGTATTCAATAGGTTTTATCTTAAATACGGTCTGAATAAGGAGGAAATTATAGCAACCAGGGCAGCTAACGAATTATTTTTGCATTTATTCAAATTAGTTGTTTATATTTGTCTTGGTTTTTATTCCGAATTGGCATTGTATCTAGGGCTTTCTATAGCATTCGCGTCTATCATCTCTTCATACACTATAAAATTTATATTACCGCATATTAGTGATTTTGTTTTTAAAAAAATCGGCTACGGCTCCATGATTGTCGCAGGCATTTTCCTTCTTTCGAGTTCCTTTGTACAAATAATCGATAAAGACAATATTCATATTTCTAAAAATTGGGTGGTTGGAGAAACTGAAACGACTATCAATTGGAGAGAAAGTAGTTTGGTCCTGGAATTCGAATTGGACGACGGATTGGAAATCGAACGACCCATTCAACCTATCGAATTACCGGATCATCTAAAATTAAAGTATGATTCTCTGATCCAAAAATATGATAAAATCCTAATAGAAAAGGTCTTCCGATTTCGGGAACCTGTTAGTTACGAATTTTATTGTTACAAAGGGGCTAATTTAGCTAAATTTGAATTTTCAGAATAAGGTTAGTTATCTTATATCTGGCGGAAACACTGTCGCATTAAGTCATAAAAAAACCTCGAATAACAATCTGCTACCCGAGGTTTTTCTTTTTATCCAGACTGGAACTCTTTAGATCAAGAACATCCAGTGGTTGCCCCGCAGGACATACATTTCAAACAGGAACCGTTTCTTACCATCTCGAAAGATCCACATTCTGTGCAGGAATCTCCAGTATAACCTTTGATCCTTGCCATTTTGATCTCTTCCATCAGAGCAATTCCTGAGCTAGGCTTCTCTGTCCTCATCATCTGAGAGTAGGAAATTGTTTCCGGCTCGGAAGCAGGAGCAGTTTCCACTACTGCAGAAGCTACTGGTTGAACAGGTGCCTTAGGTTGGATGGACTCAGAAGATTTTCTGGATCCAATCTCGTCTCCTCTTAGATCTTCAGGAGCTACTTGGCCAAGGTCGTATCTTCCCAGGTAAGTGATCGCAAGTTCTCTGAAGATAAAATCGATTACGGAAGTACTCATTTTGATATGTTTATTTCCGGTCACGATACCATTTGGCTCGAATTTGAAAAATGTGAATGCATCCACAAACTCTTCTAATGGAACTCCATGTTGTAGACCAAGAGATACTGAAATCGCAAATGCGTTCATCAAACTTCTGAATGCTGCACCTTCTTTGTGCATATCCACGAAGATCTCTCCGAGTTGTCCGTCTTCGTATTCACCAGTTCTTAAATAAACTTTGTGACCGCCAACAACTGCTTTTTGAGTATAACCGGCTCTTCTGTTAGGAAGTTTACGTCTATGAGAGATATATTTATAAACGATCTTTTCTGCAAATTGAGAAGGATCTTTAGCAACCGCAGCTTCTGCGATCTCTTCTTGTTCTTCTAACTCGATTCCATTTAGAAGTTCCAATACGGAGTTCAAAGGCTGAGAAAGTTTAGATCCGTCACGGTAAAGTGCATTCGCTTTTACCATCATTTTCCAAGAGATATAATATGCGTTTTTGATATCTTCAATAGTTGCATCTTCTGGAAGGTTGATCGTCTTAGAGATCGCACCGCTGATGAAAGGCTGAGCTGCAGCCATAGTGCGGATATGAGACTCATAAGAAAGATAACGCTTTCCGTATTTACCACATTTGTTCGCACAATCGAATACAGGGTAATCTTTCTCTTTTAAGTAAGGAGCGTTCTCGATGGTCATTGTTCCACAAACATAATCATTTGCTTTATTGATCTCATCTTTAGAGAAACCTAAATGTTCGAGCAAATTGAATGTGAAAGAATCATACGTTTCTTTTGCGATCCCTAAGTTCTTTTGTAAGAAATTCTCACCTAAGTTAAACTTATTAAATGCAAAATTAATATCAAACGCGTAAGGAAGAGAAGCTTCTACTTTTTCCAAGATTTCGTTCGTGAAACCTTTTTCTTTCAGGCTTTGTGTATTGATTACAGGAGCTCCGTTTAAGGTAGCATGTCCTTTACAATAATTCACGATAGATTCGATTTCGGAAGGGGAGTATCCAAGTTTACGAAGAGCCAAAGGAACGGATTGGTTGATAATTTTGAAATAACCACCACCCGCTAATTTTTTGAATTTCACCAAAGCAAAATCAGGCTCGATACCAGTAGTATCACAATCCATTACAAGACCGATAGTTCCTGTTGGTGCGATTACTGTAACTTGTGCGTTTCTGTATCCATGAGCTTCTCCTAAAGAAACTGCATTATCAGAATCTTCTTGAGCTGCTTTCAAAAGGTAAGAAGGGCAGTATGCAGGATCAATTCCTACAGGAGTGATGGTCAAACCTTCGTAATCTTCAGAAGGAACATTATACGCCGCTCTTTTGTGGTTTCTTAGAACTCTAAGCATATGCTTTTTGTTCTTCTCATAACCAGGAAATGGTCCGAGCTCTTTTGCCATTTCCGCAGAAGTAGCATAAGCGGTCATATGCATGATAGAAGTGATGGCACCAGTGATCGCCATTGCTTCCTTGGAATCATATGGAATTCCCATGATCATCAATGCAGAACCAAGGTTTGCATATCCGAGCCCAAGAGTTCTGAACTTATAAGAAAGTTCTGCAATTTCTCTAGAAGGGAACTGAGCCATGGTCACGGAAATCTCTAAGATGATTGTCCAAAGGCGGCAAAGATAACGGAAACTTTCTACATCGAAAACAAGAGTTTCAGGATCTACAAATTTCTGTAAGTTCGCAGAAGCCAAGTTACATGCAGTATTGTCCAAGAACATGTACTCTGAACATGGGTTGGAAGCATTAATGTTTCCATCTTCCGGACAAGTATGCCATTCGTTGATGGTAGTATGATACTGTGTTCCAGGGTCAGCAGAAGACCAAGCTGCAAAAGAAATTCTATCCCAAAGATCTCTTGCTCTAATGGTTTTTGCAGGTTTAGCAGCTCTTTTTTCTTTGAGAGCTTTTTCCTTTTCAGTTCTGTTATATAAATGCCAAGGAAGATCTTGTTCTACAGCAGTCATGAACTCATTCGGAAGGCGAACAGAGTTATTGCTGTTTTGTCCGGAAACGGTATTGTATGCTTCTGATTGCCAGTCTGTGGTTAACTCTTCGAATATAAGTTCTCTGTATCCTTGTCTGGCAAGATCGATCACTCTTTTGATATAATTGTCTGGAATTAAAACTTTCTTAGCTTCTACGATGGTTTTCTTAAGAGCGGCATTCTTTTTAGGTTCGAAACGATCCTCTCCCTCCATCTCGTAACAAGCTTTCATGATCGCATTCAGATGTCTGTTGTTCAGAATGGATCCAGTTACAAGAGAAGCTACTTTTTTCTCTTCTTCTACTTTCCAATCTACGAAACGATCGATATCCGGATGATCTACATCCAAACATACCATTTTAGCAGCACGACGAGTGGTCCCGCCAGACTTGATCGCACCGGCAGCACGGTCTCCGATCTTTAAGAAACTCATTAAACCGGAACTTTTTCCTCCACCAGAAAGGGATTCGTTTTCCGCTCTCAGGTTAGAGAAGTTGGTTCCTGTTCCGGAACCGTATTTGAATAGGCGAGCCTCACGGACCCAAAGATCCATGATACCACCTTCATTGACTAGATCATCATCTACACTTTGGATAAAACATGCATGAGGTTGTGGATGTTCGTATGCGGAAGCAGATTTTACCAATTTTCCACTGGTAGGATCCACATAGAAATGTCCTTGGGATTTACCGTCGATCCCATACGCCCAATGTAATCCAGTATTGAACCACTGAGGGGAGTTAGGAGCGGACATTTGAGAAGCCAGCATGAAAGAGACTTCTTCGTAGAAAGTTTTAGCGCTTTCTTCGTCTGAAAAATAACCGTATTTATATCCCCAATAGGTCCAGCAGCCCGCTAAACGATGGAAAACTTCCTGTGCGGAAGCCTCTCCACCGAAACGATCTTCTGCTTTTAAAGAAGAAAGTTTTTCAGTGTCTGGTTCAGAGCGTTGTAACCATTCTGGAATGCCTTTTTCATCTACTTTTTTTAAGTATTTTGGCACTCCTTTGCGTCTGAAATACTTCTGGGCAAGAATATCTACTGCAACTTGAGACCATTGGTCCGGAACAAGAATGTCCTTAGCTTCGAAAACGACAGAACCATCCGGGTTAGAAATTTTAGAATTCCTTTTAACCCAATTTAAGTCCTTGGAAAATCCCTTCTCAGGTGAAGTGAAATGTTTATTTAGCTTCATAGCATGCTCCTTATGAAACTCCGGCAAAATATAGTGCGTTTTTGGATTATGTCACGCTACTATAGCTTTCGCATTTTCAGGTAGCACTTTTCCAAAAGCTGTTCGGTTTTTGCCGGAAAAATTGTTTGTAGATCCGATCAGAAAATACCTATGTCTCGAAGATTTTTCATTGCCAGCCTGCCTCATTTCTAAAAACTGGATTCTGCTACCACGACACTCCCCTTTAGCTCAGTCGGTAGAGCAAGTGACTGTTAATCACTGGGTCGCAGGTTCGAGCCCTGCAGGGGGAGCCATCTCTGTCTTTCCTTCAAATCTTACCAAATTTCGGCCAATTTACGATCTAGTTAATAGACCCTGTAGATCCACATTTGTTTAGTCTTTTTGCGATAATTTACGTAATTTTATCCAATATTTACTACGAAAAAGCCTGAAAAGTAACGGCCATTTACCCACAAAAATACAGGTTAGGGCGACTCTTCGCTAACGCTCAGACCGCGCTTCTACGGGTTCGCGCATTCGCGCTCATCCGGGCAAGCCCGGACTAAAGCCCTTCGCATCGCTGTCGCAGCCTTTTACACAAATTCCCGGATTTTCGCAGAAAAAGCCAAATACTCCGTCCAAAAACGTCCCTTTTTTGCCTGATTTCGCATAATAACGTGTTTGTTATGCGAAATCAGGCCGCTCTGCCGAAACCACTTTATATAACAACCGATCGATTATAAAGATTCCCCTTATATAAGGGGAGAATAAGAATTTTTCCATTCATCATACTTAGATCCACTTTCATCCCAAACTCATTGCACATACGTACAAATACTTATACCTTCTTAGTATGTCGCGAAAAATAGCACTGGCTGCCGTATCCATTCTTATCATAAGCTTATTTGTTCTTTTGGTGATTCCTTCTTCTTCGAAGGACACTGAGGCTGCCCATTCTCATTCACCCAAAAGCGGTTTTTCCGAAAGATTCTCTTCTTTATCTAATTTTTTAGGCCTTAACTCCTCTTCTTCCAATGAAGATGAAGAAGGACTTATTCCTGCTTCTCTTTTGAGAAACGAAACTCCTGACAACTTATATTGGATAGCTGTGGCAACTCCGAGAGATGCCGCGGAAACAAAAGCCCAACATGAACTTCGAGAAGATTGGGCGGCTCTTTATGGAAAAATTTATTCCAATAAAGCGACCCGCAAAGAGATAGATCAGTATTATACGGCTCAGATCAAACTACAAGAAGATCAATTGGAGCTATTGAAGATCATGGAGGATAGATATCCGGAACGTTTGAATGACGATTCGAGAAGAATGATCCTAGCTGGCAAGGAACTATATGCTAAAAAGTTAAAAAACGTAAAAGATGAATATGAAAAACACATAAACCAAAAATAGATTTGGAGAGAATTATGAATTATCGGTCAATACGAAGATCCGTATTCGGCTTCGTAGTATGTACGATGTTTTTCGCAGGAAGCGCATCCGTGTTTGCGGATCCTTATTGGGGAACATTCAAGAAGGATAGCTGCACGTCGATTTTCCCGGGCAAGCGTCAGTATTCTGCCATCCTTTACGGGATCCCTTCGGGACAAAGCTGGGAGACTACATGCGCGAATATGGGAGCAACCATTAACGGCCAAGTATTTACAAAGCCTAGTCGTTGTAAGAACACCGGTTTAAATATGTGGGGAGAATTCGATTTAATCGACGACTCCTGCGAAGCGAACTGGTCCGCAACAGACGACGGTGGAGGTTATAACTGGACTCATAAAAATGACGGTTGCCAGACTTCCGGAACATACGCGGGCAAAAGAAAGTATTCTTCCCGTATTTGGAACGTAGTAGGTATTACCTGGGAAGCTGCTTGCGCTCAATTGCCTCTTACTATCGCGGGTAAAACTTATACAACTCCAACTCGTTGTGTGAATACCGGAACCACAGGTATGTGGGGAGAATGGTATGTTGCAGATTCAAGTTGTGAGTCCGCTCCAAAAGTGTATGCAAGAGGTGCTCAGGATTCTCTCAAAAAATCTGGAACTCTTTCAGGTTATGTGGATCTTCATACTCACCCGATGGCTCATCTAGGCTTTGGAGGAGTGATCTTCCATGGAGCTCCTTATGGAGAACCTGCTACTGCACTCGCGGACTGCCCTAGTATGTCTAACGAAGGCCATTCCGCAGGACACTCCAGAGTAGAAGCAATCGTACAAGACGATATTATCGGAGCTCTACTTTCTACCGCAAAACATGATAATAGAGGATACGCAAGTTTCCCTTATTGGCCGGCAAACAATAGCTACACTCACCAGACAATGTATTATGAGTGGGTCAAACGTGCTTATGAAGGTGGCCTCAGAACTATGGTGGTGCTTGCAGTAAACGGTGACTATATGTTCGGAGCAACGGACAATGGTCTTCCTGATATTATCAAAGGTATCGCAATTGCAACGGATCCAATTTATGATCTAAACGACATGAACACTTTACGTCGCCAAACCCAAGCAGTATATGATATGCAAACTTGGATCGATCAGAAGAGCGGGGGAGCGGGCCTTGGATGGTTCCGTATCGTAAAAACTCCTGCAGAGGCACAAAGTGTGATCGCAGCCGGTAAACTTGCGGTTGTTTTAGGTGCGGAAGTAGACTATTTAGTAGATTGTACTACAACCACTTGTACAGACACCATGATCACCCAAGGTGTTCAGGAAATGTATGACGCAGGTTTACGTTATATCTTCCCGATCCACTTGAAAACAAACGGATTCGGCGGTGCAGGTCTTTACAATATCCTAGGAAGCGGAACCAAGTACGATTGTAAACATTACGGCCAAGATTGTAACGTTGCAGGTTTAACTTCTTACGGACCTAAGATCATGAAAGCCCTTATGAAAAAAGGGATGATCATAGACGTAGGTCATATGTCCGCAAGATCCTTGGATGGAGCACTGACATACGCTGAGCAACAAGCTTATCCAGGTATTGTTACTGGTCACACCGGTGTTTACGATATGGCGAATAAAGCAAATCGTCACGAGGCAAATCCAACCGGAACAGCGCTCAAACGTATCATTGCATTAGGTGGAATGATCGGGCTGATCCCAGGACAAGGAAATTTGGATGAAGTAGGGGAATGGAGACAAAACTCTGATGGATCCTATATTTCTCACGCTTGTGGAGGAACTACTCAGACATTCGCACAATCCTATCAGTATCTTAGAAATCTGATCGGAGACCAAGCTTATGACGGAAGAATTAGTGTCGGAACCGACTTTAACGGATTCGCTCATATGCCTGGACCTCGTTACGGAACCCGCGCATGTCCAGGAGGAGTGTCCACAATCACTCAACCTGATTCAGCTAAAGTAGGATACCCTTTTGCGCCGGATGCATCCATTAGAAAAGCTGCAACTCTTTCAGCACTTCCTTCTCTTGGAAAATATACCTTCGGAAATAGGACATTCGACTTTAATACAGAAGGAGCAGCTCATATAGGGCTTATGCCGGACTTCTTTGAAGATTTGAGACAGCAAGGTTTAAAACGTTCTGATCTGGAACCGGTTTATAGATCCGCTGACTTCTTCACCACTATGTGGCAGAATGCAGTCACAAGAGGTGCGAGCATCCAATAAAGAAATCTAACGAAATAGATTTTTCTTAAGCCCGCCAAACCCTGCGGGCTTTTTTTTGCTTAAATAGAAATTCGAGATTTCACTGGTATTCGAATATGTTGTAAGTTATTCAACCCAACATATCTTTTAGGGTATTATAATTTGATCTGGATAAAGCAACTTCTGCAGAATCACCTAGAAGAACTTTGAAATGGTTTCCTTTTCCATGTAGTATCTTCTTCACTTCGGAAAGATTGATGATAAAAGATCTATGAGAACGGAAAAAATCGGAATTGAGTTCTGAAAGAACTGATTCCATAGTTTTGCGTATCAGCTCTTTTCTCCCAGACTTTAGATGGATCTCGGTAAAATTACCCGAAGCTTCAAGATATAGAATATCCTGGAATCGGATCACTTCTATCATCCCGTCTTTTTTGAGAGAGATACTATTTTTGCGCATAGAATCCGCCTTAGAAGCGGAAGCAGACTTCATACGATCTATCGCAGCGATAAATCTTTCTCTAGTGAATGGTTTTGCCACAAAGTCCAAAACGCCAAAATCAAAGGCGCTTACTGCGTTCTGCTTATCCGAAGAGATCACAATCGTATAAAAGGAATCTTTTTCCGGGAGCTTAAGTATCTCGTATCCTGATTGTCCTTTAAGATTGATATCCAAAAGAAGAAGGTCGATTGGATTTTCTCGAATACTATAAAGAGCAGGAGTTAATTCATCGAAGGTTTTGAGAGAGACTAGGCTTTTTCCAAATGCCTCTCTGCAATAATGTTGGATGGTCCTTGCCATCAATTTATCATCTTCGACTAGAACAGCTCTCACCATGCTTAGCGATTTCTATAAAAAATTCTGAAATGGTCAATCTGAAATTTTGGTTTTGGCAAATAGAAGTGTAAACGTAGCTCCTTGTCCGGGCTTACTCTCCAAACTGATTTTTGCGCCAAGGAGTTCTACCAATCTATGAACCGCATAAAGACCCACACCTGTAGAAGGTTCGTTACCTGTAGGTTTTGCAGATAGACGAGTGAACCTGGAGAATAAAAGTTTTTTATCCTCGTCGGTAAATCCTTTTCCCTCGTCCCTGATTTGTATTTGTATGAAGTCTCCCTTATCTTTTACTAATTTAGATTGAATGAAGATGGAACCGCCTATAGGCGAATATTTTACGGCGTTTGAAACTAAATTATCTAATATACTCGCGACAGCCTTTCTATCAGAACGAATCTTTAGATCTTCTTTTTCAAATTGAGTGTGGAATTGAATACGTTTTAAAGATGCCTGGTAATCGAAGTTTTGGATGGTAGATCTTATATAAGAATTGATATTCAAAATATTATAATCTATTTTTATATTTTCAAAACCGGAAGCAGCAATTCCCACTAAATCGTCGATATGCCCTAAAATTTTTCTAGAAGAACTTTCTATATCAGTAAGGATCTCCTTCTTCTCCTTATCCGAAAATGATTTTAAGTTTTTGCGCAAAATTGTGCTAATACTCATGATCCCTGAAAGTGGGCTTTTCAGATCATGAACTGCAATGCTGATCATATCACTTTTATTCGTATCTTCCTCTCGCAACCTTTCATTCAAACGGATAATCCTCTGGGTTTTCAGATAGGTATTCGCCAAAGTTAGGAAAGACACACGATCAAAAATTAGGATCAAAAACAAGGTCACCAAAGGGTTTTGTAAAAGTACAGGTTCTCTATTCCCGGTATAATATATAAAACAGTATAAGATTGCGTAATTAATGGTGTACACGAAATACTTAGTTTGGTCCGGAAATCTAAACATGATTGCCACACTGAACATTGCGCCTGAGAAGAGCGAAATTTCAGGAAGTCTGGGAAAGACAACAACTGTGATACAGGTCCCGGTTAAGGAAAGAAGAAGGACCCCGATCCTACAAAGTAATTTGATTCGATCCAGGCCAGCCCTATGCAAACGACCAGAATTCAAAAGAACATTCATCGTCAAAAAAACGGCATAAAATACCAGATCGAATAGAACGAATGAATTGTCCTTCGCATCCGAAAATGCATCCACAATATCATAAAATGCAAAAGGCAAAATGATGATAGGCAGGATCAGATAAACATATCTGAGTACGATTAAAATTTCAAGGTAAGCGTTTCGAGTAAATACAGGAGCAAAATTTACGGAGGAAAGTATCTTTGCTTTTCTATACTGCCTGAGAGCAAAACGATAATTAAGCCCGAAAAAAAATCGAATGAGCGCCCTCATAGTCCCATATTTATCCCTTTCCCTTTTAAAAAACTCCCTTTTTTGTCCGATCATTCGATTTAGGAAAACTAGTGAAAAAACTTTGTCAAAAAGATGAACAAGAAAAGCCATAAATTCCGGAAAAAAGAATGTACTTATCTCCAAGAATACAAGCAATTATCATAGAACTACCTGTTCTAGTTTATAATTTTATGACTTAAGTACCGATTTTACTTCTTCTTTCAATCTTGAAAAATACTAGAGCGCGTTTCCAAATATTTATAACATTTTTCTAATAAATAATTACAAAGAATTTGCATAAAGGAGCGGAATGTAATATACTGTTTGGCCGATGCCATCTAAGAAAAACGCATTACTGATTTCTTCTGCTTTTATTGTAGTTGTTCTCATTTTTATTTTTACTAGAAGTCAGGCCGGAGCTTCTCAATCCTCTTCCAAAAATGTTTTTTCGGAAGGGCTCTCTATCTTCTCCGGATTTATGAAACTGGGAACTTCTTCTTCTCCCTATAATGAAGATAACGCAGTCGTATCCGCTTCTCTTTTAAAAAGTGAAACTCCCGATAATCTTTATTGGGTGGCAGTTGCTACTCCCCAAGATGCTGGAGAAAAAAAAGCTCAGGAAGAACTCTTAGAACATTGGGCCACATTGTACGGAAAAATTTACTCCAACAAGGCGACCCGCAAAGAAATCGATGAATATTATACCTCACAAATAAAACTCCAGGAAGACCAACTGGAGCTATTGCGCCTAATGGAGGATAGATATCCAGAGCGCCTTGATGACGAAAAACGCAGAATGATCCTAGCCGGCAAAGAACTATACGGCAAAAAGCTGAAAAACGTAACCGAAGAATACAAAAAACATACAAACTAGTAAGTAGGGAGAGAAACGTATGAAAACTCGGTTTTTACGAGGTCCTGCGTTAGGCGTCGTATTCCTGACTGTTTTTGTCACGAGTACGTCCGTTTTCGGTGATCCATATTGGGGAACATTTAAGAAGGATGGTTGCACTGCAATTTTTCCGGGGAAACGTCAATATTCCTCGATCCTTTACGGGATTCCATCCGGCCAGAGTTGGGAAACAACCTGTGCGAATACGGGTGCAACCATCAATGGCCAAACATTTACAAAGCCAAGTCGTTGCAAAAATACCGGATTCAATATGTGGGGAGAATTCGATCTGATCGATGATTCTTGCGAGGCGAACTGGGCAGCAACGGACGAAGGCGGGATCTATAACTATACCCATAAGAACGACGGTTGTCAGTCTTCGGGAACTTATGCGGGTAAAAGAAAGTATTCTTCCCGTATTTGGAACGTGGTAGGAATAAGTTGGGAAGAAGCCTGCGCTAAATTACCTCTTACCATAGCAGGTAAAACATATACAACTCCTCATCGTTGTGTAAACACTGGTGGTGCCACAGGAATGTGGGGAGAATGGTATGTTGCAGATTCAAGTTGTGAAACTGCTCCACAAGCTTACAACAGAGGAGCTCAGGATTCTCTGAAGAGAACCGGAACACTTCCAGGTTATGTGGATCTTCATACTCACCCAATGGCAAATTTAGGTTTTGGTGGAGTAATCTTCCATGGTTCTCCATTCGGCCCAGCTGCAACTGCACTCGCAGATTGTCCGAGCACTTCAGACGAAGGACATTCTGCTGGACACTCTAGAGTAGAAGCAATCGTACAAGACGATATTATCGGAGCCTTATTAGGAACAGCCCGTCACGATAATAGAGGATATGCAGGCTTCCCTTATTGGCCTGCGAACAATAGTTACACTCACCAAACCATGTATTATGAATGGATCAAACGCGCTTATGAAGGCGGAATGAGAGCCATGGTAGTACTTGCAGTGAACGGTGACTATATGTTCGGAGCGACGGATAACGGACTTCCTGATATCATCAAAGGTATCGCAATCGCTACCGATCCTGTATACGACCTGAACGATATGAACACCTTACGCCGCCAAACCCAGGCAGTGTATGATATGCAAGCTTGGATCGATGCACAAAGCGGCGGTCCAGGGCAAGGTTGGTTCCGTATCGTAAAAACTCCTGCGGAAGCGCAGACTGTAATTTCCGGCGGTAAACTTGCAGTGGTCTTAGGTGCAGAAGTTGACTATCTGGTAGATTGTACCGGAAGCAACTGTAACGATTCCATGATCACACAAGGTGTACAAGAGTTATATGACTTAGGACTACGTTATGTATTCCCGATTCACTTAAAAACCAATGGATTCGGTGGAGCAGGACTTTACAATATTCTCGGAAGTGGAACCAAATACGATTGTAAACACTACGGACAGGATTGTAACACTGCAGGTCTGACAACTTACGGACAGAAAGTTCTTAGAGAGTTGATGAAAAAAGGAATGATCATCGACGTTGGGCATATGTCCGCAAAATCCTTGGATGGAGCTATCACATTCGCGGAGCAACAGTCTTATCCTGGTATCGTAACAGGTCACACCGGCGTCTATGATATGGCGAATAAAGGAAATCGTCATGAGGCAAACCCGACAGGCGCTGCACTTAAACGTATCAGTACATTAGGTGGAATGATCGGCCTTATTACCGGACAAGGAAATCTGGAAGAGATAGGTGAGTGGAGACAGAATAGCGACGGTTCGTACATCGCACATGCTTGCGGTGGAACTAGCCAAACATTCGCTCAATCCTACCAATATCTCAAAACTCTAATAGGAGATCCTGCTTATGATGGAAGGATTGCTATTGGAACAGATTTTAACGGATTTGCTCATATGCCTGGGCCTCGTTATGGAACCCGTGCTTGTCCTGGAGGAACCTCCACTATTGCACAGCCAGAGGCTTCTAAGGTTGGATATCCTTTCTCTCCGGACGCTTCCATTAGATTAGCGGCAACTCTTGCAGCTTCTCCTTCTCTTGGAAAATACTCCTTCGGGAATAGAACATTCGACTTCAATACGGAAGGTGCCTCCCATATAGGGCTCATGCCTGACTTCTTTGAAGACTTAAGACAACAGGGTCTTAAACGTTCTGATCTGGAGCCGGTCTATAGATCCGCTGACTTCTTCACTTCAATGTGGCAGAACGCGGTAAATAGAAGCGGAAGTATCCAATAAATTCGACCAAGGCCCGCTCCCAAGCGGGCCTTTTTGTATCTATAAGTCTAAAAGAAAAAGTTTGGTCTTTGGAACGAAAAGAGCAGAGTAGGTTCTAAGATAAAAAGAGCTTATTTTTAATGAGGCCTTTATTGAACCCAAAGACCCTAATTCCGTCCTTATTCCTTATGCTAACTGTAGCTTGTTCCAATGGAGACACAGACTCCACGGATGATACTGCGGCTAGCTTATTATACTCGGCTTACGGAGCCAGTTTCACTCCTGTGCCTACCGGCGGATGTGCGGATTCTGCGGTCTCATCTATCGTTACCGGGGGAACCGCTACATTCTCAGGTGCTAGTTATTATTATTATTTCTATTCTTTTACCGGAAACGGCGCAACAAATACCTTCAACGTTAGTTTTACTAGTGGAGAAGCAGACCTATGGATCGGTGCAGAAAACGCAGTGCTAATCCCAACGGATTTCAGCCAGGTCGAATTTAGAAGTGAGAATATCGGAACAGAATCTTATTCAGGTGTAACTACTGTTAACGGTTCAACCCGTTGTTTGGTCATTCCGGTCACTGATGCCGGGACCATCACCTTGTCTGTGCAGTGAATTCGCGACCATAGTTTAATAAATAATTGACAATCGCCTCCGCGGCCTTATCTTTCCGTCTCCAGATCCATTAAGGAGCAAAACGGATGTCAACAAGCGAGCCACTAAGTATAGTCGGTATCATCAGGAACAGCATAGAATTAGGATTAAAAAACTTTGTCCCCCTATTCGTTGCCTTTATTCTTTGGTTAGTAACCGTATGGATACCATACCTAAACGTAGGAACATCGATAGGATTATTTATCCTGATTCCGATTAAGATCGGAAGAGGGGAATCTTTTTCACCGACGGATATTTTTAATAAAGAAAACAGAAAATACATAGGTGAATTCTTTCTTACCGTAGGTTTCGTAATTTTAGGATTTTATGCCGGAGTACTTTTCTTTATTATTCCAGCATTCGTAATCGGCGTAGCATGGGGCCAAGCTACTTTTCTATTATTTGATAAAGGTTACGATCCGATCCAAGCTATCAAAAAGAGTAATGAAATCACCTATGGTAAAAAATGGATTATATTCTTAGGTTCAATAGCATTGGTGATTAGTTTGGCGATAGCAGCTTTTATACTTAGCTTTATCACTGGACTTATTAGCCAATACTTAACTTATTTAGTACTTTTCGTGATCTACGTGACCTTCTTTCCGATTATCATCGCATCTCACGGATATATTTATAATTCTCTAATTAAAGAAGCAGGATTATAAATCTCATAAAAAAGGCGCCAATGCGGCGCCTTTTCTTTTAATCATATATAAATTTATATTTATTCAAAATAACTCATCATCGTCGCTAGGTGGAGTTGCAGCTCTAGAAGAAGTTTCCGATTTAGGGCTCGCGGTTTTCTTCTGTGTTTCTCCGCTCCCTGACTTGGAAAGATATTCTATTTTTCCTTCAGCTTCCGCAAGAATAGATTGGCAAAGAGTTCGAAGTTCCATTCCTCTTTCGTAAGATTTAATGGATTCTTCTAAGGTCAATTGTCCTCTTTCCAAATTTTCCGCAATCTGCTCCAATTCGGTTAAAGCCTGCTCAAAACTAATTTCCGTTTTTTTACTCATTGTATTTCACCTTGGTAAGAAACCCGAATCCTACCTTCCGCCAATATGACCTCTAGTTCTTCCTCTTTCTCTAACTGAGCCGGAGATGTAACGACTTTTTTTCCTTTCTTACGAACTACTGAATATCCTCTTTTTAAGGTTCCTAAAGGAGAGAATCCTTCTAATTTTCCAGAGAGAAGTTGGAATTCCTTCTTCTTTCTTTCCAACTGAGATTTAAAAGAAGTGATAAGTCCGTTCGATACAGGACTAAATTTGTTTTGGGCACTCATCAGATAATTTTTGCCCAAAAGATGAATCCTGGAATTGATCTCATCTAATTGCAAGATCCTATCATTTAGCATGGACCTAGGATCTAAAAATGCTTTTTTATTCGTGAGGATCCTAAACTTTTCTTTCAAGTTGCTAACCTGGTTTTTTAAAGCGGTTTTAAGTCTCACTTCGAATTCCGCAAGCCCTGATTCTACAAGTTCCATTTCAGGCACGGCCATTTCTGCGGCGGCAGTAGGTGTGGGGGCAAAATGGTCCGCTGCCAAATCGGAAAGAACGGAATCTATTTGATGGCCTACTGCGGAAATAATGGGAACTCTACTTTCCGCAAAGGTGAGGACCACTTTTTCGTCATTAAACGCCATTAAGTCTTCCGTGCTTCCGCCACCTCGACCCGCAATGATTAGATCCACATCCCATTTCGGGTCATTCAACTGTTTGATTGCGGAAATAATAGACTCGGGCGCTCCATCTCCTTGTACCAAACAAGGAGAGATCAAAATATCTATATTAGGAAATCTTTGTTTAGAAATACGGATAATATCTTCTATCGCCGCTCCAGTAGGGGAGGTAGCGACTCCGATCCTCCAAGGGAATGCAGGAAGTTTCCGTTTTCTTTCCGGATCGAATACTCCTTGCGCCGCAAGTTTTCTTTTTAACTCTTCTATTTGGAGAAGAAGGTCCCCTTGTCCCAACTCCTCTATTTTAGAAATATTTAGATTATATTGTCCTCTAGGCTCATAAACGGAAATGGCACCGAATGCCTTGATTTCCATTCCATTTTCCAAAGGTTTCCCTTTATATCTTCCGTTACTATAAGAGAAAAAAGTACAGGCGATGAGTGACTTAGGGTCTTTTAAGTTAAAGTAAATATGACCCTGGTGGGATTTGGAATAATTGGAGATCTCTCCCTGGATCCAGATATTTCGGAGAATGTCCGGACCGGTCAGAAGTTGTTTAACGATAGAATTGATCTCGGAAACTGAATATGTTTTTGTTTCTTCCATCAGAAATTAACTGGCGAAAAAGTCTTTTCTGTACAATTTCCAGAAATCCCAAAGGATCACAACCATTGTAACCGCAACCGGTCCGAGAACCAGTCCCATGATCCCGAATTCTTGGATGCCTCCGATCAAGGACAAAAATATTAATAAAGGATGGATCCTAAGTTTTTTGTCCAACATCTTAGGTTTTACAACATTCTCCAGAACTATATACAGGGTAAGACCCATTACCATAAATAAACTGGCGCCAATGATATTGTTCTCAATGAACATTAAATAAAGTCCAATCGGTAGCCAAACCACTGAAGTTCCGATCACTGGGATTAAAGAAAAAAATGCGGCAAGACTCGCATATAAGAACGGGTTCGAAATTTTTGCGAATAAAAGAAGAATATAAACTCCAGCTCCCTGCATAATGGAAACAATTAGATTTCCTTTAAATACAGTCTGCACTGCGGATGCGATCTTTCTTCCTACTTGTTCTTCTACTTCCGTGGAGAAGGGTAGGTTATCCAAAATGAATCTTTCTATCTTCCTTCCGTCTTGGTAAAAGAAAAACAAAAGTAAAAGAGAAAAGAACAGATTCATAATGATCCCGGCAGGAAGATCGATAGAACCCAGAATAAAAGAAGAAGCATTGCTCAAAACGGCGTACAAGCTATCCAAGTTCAAAATATCTATATAATTCTTGGCAAAATCTCCGTAAATTTCAGGAAGTTTCACCCAAAAGAAAGGATTATCCGTAAAAAGATCTGTGAGAATGTTCAGACTCATAATCGTATCTATGATCTTATCTTCCGAAAGAGAGATTCTAATTTTGAATAGAATAGAAAGAGATTCCTCGATCAGAGTTCGAATCATAAAATAAGAAGGAAGAATTACGATCATACAAACGGAACCGATCATGATCCAAGGAGCCACTGGCTCAAATTTTGGACCAACCAATCTTCTTAACTGTTTGTATTGTTTGCGTGTCGCTAGGTATAAGATCAAAGCAACAAGTGCTGAATAAAAATAAGGTCTTAAAACTACGAATAATAGAAATCCTGTCCCGAGGCAGAACACACCTAGGATCAGGTTAAAAAGTTTTCGGTTGGTTTCCTGTCCTTCTTTGGGGGACATCAAAAACCTCCATTCGTGGTTTTCTGGAATAATTTTACGATACTTCCTCTTTCTCCGGGATGGATGGTGATCGCGAGAATCTTATGCCGAAGAACATCCACCAAATATAAACTTTTCTCCTCAGATTTTTGGCTTTGTAAAATTTTATGACCAAAACTGGAGATCAAATATTCGTAATATCTCTCCATCGTGGTTTTTGGAAGAGAGGTTTTAAAAACTACAACCGCTTCCTTATTCTCCAGAAGGCGATCCGCTTTCAATTCGGTAAAAAACAATACCTCTGAATCATCCGGAACAAAATTGCTTGGAATGGAAGAAGGCGCCTTATACGGTTTTTCCACTATGGTAAGTTGGTTATGCCTGAAAATTTTAGGCCTATCTCTGACCTTCTTAATTTTTACAGGGTCAGGACTCATCAAATCGGGTAATTTGGTTTCTTGAGAAAAAAGAGAAAAATTCCCGATCAGCAAAAATACTAGAACCGAACCGAGGACATGCGAGAAACTGCGGCCTTCCACGAAATTTAGTTGAATCTAACGCTTCCCCCTTGACAATCCTTTTCTAGATGCAATTCGCCGGATTCGATTTTTATATCCAAACTCTATTGGATTGGGTATCCGGTCTGCCGAGCGCCCTTGTCTGGTTTTTTTTCGCATTTTCCAATTTTACCGAAAACGTTTTTCCTCCTTGGCCGGGCGATACTGTCACTGCATTCGGAGGATTTTTACTCGCAAGAGGCGCCTTAAGTTTTTGGGAACTAGTCTCAAGCACCTTGGTTGGAAATCTTGCGGGTGCCTGGGTAATGTATGCATTCGGTCATAAACTATTGGATTGGCTGAAGAATAAAAACTTCCCGTTCAAATCGGAACTCTACAACGAAGAATCCATACAAAAAACATTGGATTGGTTTTCCAGAAATGGAGTCGTTGTAGTGATCTTTTCCAGGTTCTCCGCAGGAATACGATTTTTCGTTTCCATCGTCGCAGGAATGGTGGAAATGAGGCCCTTGCTATTCTTCTCCGCATTCACTTTAGCAGTTACTATCTGGTGCGGGATACTAATCTATGGCGGATTTTATTTAGGATCTCATTGGGAGAAGGTTCTAGAATTTTTAGCTCTGTATAATAAAATTTTTACAGGCTTCTTCGTGACTGCAGTTATCGGATTTATAATCTACAAAAAGTTTTTTGAAAGAAGAAAGGAAGCCTAGGCTTCCAAAACTTCTTTTAACGTTTTTACAAATTTTTTATGAATTGGGTCAGTTTCTTTAGGTAATTCTAATTTTTTGGCAAGTTCTAATAGAACATTCGGTTCTATCACTTTTCCTTCGAACCATTGCCCTGCCATATCCCCTGAAATTTTTAGTACAGAAGATAGATCCAAAATTTCTCTTTCAACCATCACAAGTGCAAATCCCAAGGCACCATCTGTAGGAATATAAGGTGTAATTCCTTCCGTTTTCCAAGGATCTAAACCGGTAGGAAGAGCACTTCGTACATTCCATTTCATTTCGTCGGAAGGAGGTCCAAGTTCTGTTTTGTTAATGAGAACCAACTGTACAGGATTAATATCTCCGTGGATCCTACGATTTTCTTCTGCAAGTTCTCGGATGAGCTTTGCATTATCTCTAGTAATCGCGTCTCTTCCTAAAAAATTCAATTTATAGAGATAATCTTCCAGTTCTTTCCCTTGTAAGGCTCCAGTCAGAATAAATTGGTATAGAATAAAGATCAGATAATCACTTTCCGTATTGTCCCCAAGTAAAATTTCCTTGGAGTTTGTAGGAAGATAGATCCTATCTCTCAGAAGGATCGTAAGTTTATACGCCAATTGGTCGAATAAACTTTGGAAAGAAGAACCCGCGAATTTACGCACCCTTTCCAATGCTCCCCAAAGACCTTCCGTCAAAAATCTGGTAGGATGAGAAAGAGTGTCCCAAAACTTATCCACCATTCCTTTCAAAGTACCTTCCAGATACTTCAAGTGAAGTGATTCCGTTTTTACTCCTTGGGTCCTGAAAGTAGAAAGTAAGGTCCTTCTGAAAAAATGAGGACTAGCGGAAATAAAACAAAGAGGGGAATCCGACGTAGCCTCTCTCAATTCCTTGAATAATGTAGGCATCCCGGGCAGAGGTAATTTCTGCTCAGGTGTTTCGAATAATGTGGAAATTTTTCCCTTATTGGAATGTATATCCGTGGCTAGATAGGTCTGGTCAATATCGGAAGTAGTTACAATTCCTGCATATTCTTCTGCCAAGATACGTAAAGCTCCCATTCCGATTAGGCTTTGGGAAACTAACTCGTGTTTGCCGGGAGTATTTAAGTAGGCTAGATCTTTTCCAAACTGCCTATACGAATCCGGTTTTAGAAAATGAATATGAAATACGTAATTTCCGGGAGCCAAAGGAAAGGTAAATTCATGAAAGAAGAACCCACTTTCGTCCCCCCTGATTTCAGGAGAACGATGTAAAATTTTACCGGACTGATCCACAATTTCCGCTACAAGGATCGGTTTACGCACTGATTCAAGTCCGTAATCTAAAAATGGAGTAATCTCTTTTTCTTGTCCTTGGAATAAGCCGGTGAGAAGGTCCCATTTTTTAGGATCCGTCATTTCTTCGCTGACGGAAATATCCACCACCTGGCCACGGATATAGTAACGGTTCTCTCTTCCGAGAGTTCCTCCGCAAATTGCGGCCCTACGTTTCTCCGTATTCTTGGAAATTTTGCGTTCTGTTTCTTCCGTCACAATCTTGCAGGATTCCTTTTTTACATTTTGGGAAAGGAAAACTCTACCATGGGGGTTCTAAAGGGAAAGCAAAAATCCAATTTCTTTCTTTTCGAGGGAAAAGGTCCTCCTAGGATGGTCTCAGGATGGCGAGGGGGAAACATTCGGACGGGAACCGGAAAGGTCCCAAGTCGATTTATATCCGCAAAATGAGATATGAAGAGGCATATCGGCTCTTAGACCGGGAAATCCAAGCTGCATTCATGAAGGGAGAAACCCTGGTAGAAGTGGTGCACGGGATTGGCGAGGGAGTTTTGAAAAAAATGACCGACGATTATATCCGAGCACACTCCTTTCTAAAAATTTTAGAGGATGGCGGACTTCACCTCGCAAATAATCCTGGTTCCACACTTGTGGAAATCATGGGCCCGTCTTCGGAAGATCTTAAAAAGTATTTAAAATAATGGGAACTACAAGACCAAAAGTCCAGATCCTGGATGTAACTCTCAGAGATGGGGAGCAGACCAGAGGTGTCAGCTTCTCCGCTTCCGAAAAATTAAATATCGCAAAATTTCTATTACAAAATCTGAAAGTAGATAGAGTGGAGATCGCATCCGCTCGTGTCTCTCAGGGAGAATTAGAAAGTGTCCGAGGAATCATGACCTGGGCTGCTTCCGAGGGTTTGGAAAAAAGGATCGAAATTCTGGGATTTGTAGATTCTCACAAAAGTGTGGATTGGATCCTGGCCTCCGGTGCAAAAACCTTAAATCTACTTACGAAAGGTTCTCTCAAACATCTAGAAGGGCAGCTTAAAAAAACTCCAAAAGAACATTTTGAAGAAGTATCCGAAACCATCCAATACGCTAAAAAGAATGGCCTGGAAGTAAATGTGTATTTGGAAGATTGGTCCAACGGATATCTAAATAGTAAAGAATATGTTTTGGACTTTGTTTCTCATCTTTCCAAAGAACCATTAGGCAAAATTTTCTTACCAGATACATTAGGAGTTCTTTCTCCTGACGAAACATTCTCAGGAATTTCTCTTCTTACCCAAAAACATCCCGAACTACATTTCGAATTTCATGGGCATAACGATTATGATCTTTCCGTAGCAAACTGTTTATTCGCGGTTAAAGCGGGAGCAAAAGGTGTACACGTTAGCGTAAACGGCTTAGGAGAAAGAGCCGGAAATTCTCCGCTAGAAGCAGTAATCACAGCATTACATGATAAAGCGGGTGTGCTCACAGAAGTAAACGAAAAAGCGATCTCCGAAGCAAGCCGCCTGGTAGAAGCTTTCAGCGGAAAAAGAATCTCCGCCAACCGTCCGGTAGTGGGAGAAGATGTATTCACTCAAACAGCCGGTGTACATGCGGACGGGGATAAAAAGGGAAATTTATACGCAAATCCGATCCTGCCGGAACGTTTCGGTAGAAAAAGAAGTTATGCACTAGGCAAACTCGCAGGAAAAGCAAGCATCTCAGAAAACCTAAAACAACTCGGACTTGTGCTTTCTCCCGAAATCGAAAAAAAGGTTTTGGAAAAAGTAATAGAGCTTGGGGACCAAAACAAAAATATCACGCCGGAAGATCTTCCATTTATCATCGCAGATGTTTCCGGAAATTCCAGCGTCCAAGCGATCAAAATCACAGGATGTAAGATCAACTCAGGTCTTGGAATCCGACCAAAAGCAATTGTAGAATTAGAATATCATGGCAATAAATATTCTGAGGAAGGAGAAGGGGATGGAGGTTATGACGCATTCATGTCTGCCCTGACTAGCATTGCTACCAAAGCAGGCCTTTCTATTCCAAGACTCGTAGACTATGAGGTTCGTATTCCTCCCGGTGGAAAAACGGATGCACTTGTGGAAACAATGATCACCTGGAACAAGGCCCAGGAAAATCATGAGGACGAAAATTTTAAGACCATGGGAATCCATTGCGACCAAACAGTAGCTGCAGTTTTAGCTACTGAAAAAATGCTGAACTTAATTCTTCCTACATGGCAAACTTAAAATTGATGATCGTAGGCCTGGGAAATCCCGGTCAAAAATACGAAAAAAACCGTCATAATATTGGCTTTCTGGTCCTAGACAATCTCGCTAAAGACTGGGGGGTGGACTTAAACCATTCTTCCAAAGAAGAAAAAGGTAAAATAGACAAGGACGGAGTTTCTTATTATTTTCTAAAACCGCTAGAATATATGAATCTTTCCGGAAGAGCAGTCTCGGAACTCTCCCGTAAAAACGGGATCCCTCCCGAAAACATTTTAGTCATTCATGACGAGGTGGATTTTCCATTCTCCAAACTCAAATTTAAACAAAGCGGTGGAAATGGTGGTCATAACGGGATCAAGGATATCTCCGAAAAACTAGGTTCACCTGATTTTTTCAGACTCAGATTCGGGGTAGGAAAACCGGGAGACAGCGCTCTCACTGCAGGACATGTTCTATCCAATTTTAACCAGGAAGAAATGAGCAAATTGCCCGAATTATTCGGCCAGGCAAAACAAAAAATCCAGGATTGGGTCCGGGAAAGACAGATCATTTTTTCGAAAGCCTCCGATAAATAAACTATCCCGGAAAGGTGAATTTCTCCGGGAACTTTTATCCGGAGAAACCTGTGAGCGAATACGCGGTCAAACTTCCCCAATTTCCTTCCGAAATCCTGAATTCTGCCGCTTCTCGTTTTTACGAATATCTGAGAGTAGAAAAAAATTATTCCCAAAACACTCTTAACGCGTATCTACTGGATCTGAAATCATTCTTCGAATTCTGCTTACAAGAACAGATTGAAATTTACCAATTAGAATCTGTGGATGTTCGCTCTTATTTTGCATTCCTTTCTAAAAACCAAGGTTTGGATAGAAGGACCCAAAGCAGAAAACTCTCCAGCCTTAGGACATTCTATAAAGTATTATTAAAAGATAATTTGGTTCCGGGAAATCCCATCCTTTCCGTGAACTTTCCTAAAACCAGAAAACAAGTCCCGAAAAACTTTCGAATCGAAGAAACAGAAAGTATTTTAGATTACGAATACGAAAATGAGAACGCATCCGAGATATTAAATGTCAGAGATAAAGCTATCTTAGAAGTATTGTATTCTTCAGGACTCAGGGTCTTTGAGCTAGTAGACGCGACTCTAGTACAATTGTCTGCGGATCATTCTATCTTAAAAGTTATGGGTAAAAGAAGAAAGGAAAGATACGTATATTTAGGAAAAGAAGCCATCCAAAGTTTAAATGAATACTTGGATGTACGTCCTAGATTCCGTCCCAGATCCGATGAAATTTTTCTGAATCAAAAGGGAAATAAACTGACGACCAGAGGGGTTCGTTATATTTTGAACGAGAGAAGGAAACGAATGGGATGGGACAAACCCATTACCCCCCATAAATTCCGTCATACGTTCGCAACGGACTTACTCGATGCCGGCGCGGATATCCGTGCAGTCCAAGAGCTTTTGGGGCATTCCTCTCTATCCACCACCCAGGTTTACCTGAGCGTGAGTAAGGAAAAGATCAAAGAGGTCTACCGAAAGGCTCACCCACATGCAAGACTCGATAAATCCAAATAAAATACATGCAACTACGATACTATGCGTTCGCAAAGGCGGAAAAGTAGCAATCGCAGGTGACGGACAGGTTTCTTTTGGAAACACCGTCATGAAAAACACCGCAAGAAAAGTTCGCAAACTTTACTCCGATAAAATTGTCTCCGGCTTTGCAGGTTCCGCCGCAGACGCATTTACCTTATTCGAATTATTCGAAAAAAAAGTGCAAGAATACGGAGGAAGTCTTTCCAGATCCGCGGTCGAACTTGCCAGAGAATGGAGATCCGACAGAGCTCTCCGAAGACTGGAAGCAATGCTAATTGTTGCAGATAAGGATGAATCCTTTTTAGTTTCCGGAACAGGAGATGTAATCTCACCAGACGATGGAATATTAGCGATAGGCTCTGGCGGAAATTATGCACTCTCCGCAGCAAGAGCACTTTATAATCATACAAATCTGGAACCTTCTCAGATCGTAAAAGAAGCCATGAACATAGCCGCAGATATTTGTATATACACAAATCATAATATAATTGTAGAGGAAATCGGACAATGAGCGAATTCCTTCCCCAAACAAATGAAACCAAACTAGGGGATGACGAACTCACTCCTAGACAAATCGTTTCCAAACTAGACGAGCATATCATAGGACAAAAGAACGCCAAAAAAGCCGTGGCAATCGCTCTTAGAAATAGAACTAGACGTAGAAAACTAGATCCTGAATTAAGAGAAGAAATTTATCCAAAAAACATTATCATGATCGGGCCTACAGGAGTGGGAAAAACCGAGATTGCAAGAAGACTTTCCAAACTCTGCGGCGCTCCTTTCTTAAAAGTAGAAAGTACAAAATTTACGGAAGTAGGTTATGTAGGTAGAGACGTAGAAAGTATTATTCGAGATCTCGCTATGGTTTCCTTAAACCTAGTTAAACAAGAATTCAGAAAAGAAGTAGAAGCAAAGGCGAAGGAAAGAGCAGAAGAAGCTTTGTTGGATATCCTACTTCCTTTTCCGGCTAAAACTTCCATCGCAGATCCTCATCCACCTTCTATAGGTTTTTCCACAAACGAAGCGGATGAAGAAAGAGAGAAAAGATTTTTAGAAACCAGAGAGACCATGAGAAAAAAACTCAAATCTGGGAAACTAAACGAACAAATTATAGAAATAGATATTCCACAAGCAGGACCACAAGGACTTCCGATGCTCCAAGTATTCGGAGCTGGGAATATGGAAGATCTGGATAATCATATCCAAAATGTTTTGGGCGATCTAATGCCTAAAAAACAGAAAAAACGAAAATTGCCTATCCCCGAAGCTCTTAAAGTTTTAGAAGAAGCGGAAGCAGAAAAACTTTTAGATCCTGACAAGGTACAAAGAGAAGCCCAAAAACGAGTGGAAGAGATGGGAATCGTATTCTTAGACGAGATTGACAAGATCGCAAGTAGAGAAGGAAGAGCAGGCGCAGACGTATCTAGAGAAGGTGTCCAAAGAGACTTACTCCCGATCGTAGAAGGTGCAACAGTAAATACAAAGATCGGCCCGATCGTAACGGATCATATTTTGTTTATCGCAGCTGGAGCATTCCATATGTCTAAACCTTCTGACCTCATCCCGGAATTGCAGGGACGTTTTCCAATCCGAGTAGAACTCGAAAAATTATCTATGGACGATTTCGAAAAGATCTTAACCGCTCCCAGATCTTCTCTAGTTAAACAATACCAAGCATTACTCGAAACGGATGGGATTAAAATTGAATTTGCTCCGGACGGGATCAAAGAGATCGCAAAGATCGCCTATGATATGAACGAAAAGCATGAAAACATAGGCGCTCGTAGACTAAACACGATCATGGAAAGGCTCTTGGAAGATCTAAGCTTCGAAGGCCCGGATCTACCGGAAGACCAAAGAAAATTAACCATCAACAAGGCAGCAGTCGAATCCAAATTAAAGGGAATTATAGAAGATAAAGATCTAAGTCGTTATATTCTTTAAAAAGCCATTTCGCGAAGTGCTTCTAATGGATATCTCATATAGACAGTAGTAGTTCTGGAACCGGATGTAATGGTCAGAAGATCTAACGGATTCAAACCCATTGTATAATAACCTTCGTCGATCATAGCGATCCCGAAACCTGCACTTTCCTTTTCGTCCAAAAATTCAGGACGGAAGAAGTCTGCGGAATTTCCTTGGTCGAATAATTCCTTATGACGAATACGGGATTCTTCTATTCTTCCAAAATCCATATTATGGATCGGAGAATCATTACGGATCCTGAAATTCAGTTCGTCCTTAGTGATCCTGATCTTAACAGAAATTCTCATTCTGTTTTTCTTAAGTTTATAACGGATATCAGTTAAGAATTCTTTCTCTTCGTCTTTTAAGATTTGTTTTTTAGCACGGATTCGATCTTCTAACTGAAGAATGTTCTGAACCTGCTTCTTGATCTTATCCGGAACCACATATCTCTGCATCGCATCCCGAAGAGGAGAAGTATCCATGATGATCTCAAGTAGTTCTTCCGCTTCTTCTTGGGTTTCGCCAAGCTTTTCTATTTTTCTCAGAAGTTCGTCTCTGAAAATAATATGGCGGATATTTCCTTTGATCGCGTTTAATAATGCCTCCATGAGTCCGCTGAAAAGATGAAATGCAGCGAGAGGGTTAGCACCGATCTCTTCAAGGAGACCGTTAACGAGTTCGGAAAGAATATCTCTGGTAGGTTTCGTTAGACCTTTCAGTTCTAAATGGAAGAATCTTCTCTGCTTGAGTTCTTCTATATTTTGGAGGATTTGAGCCCCTTTGAGGACAGATTTCTGGTTTGCCATAGGAGGGAACTTAGAAAATTTAGTACACGTTGGCTTGTGGACTCTATACGGCAAGCTGGTTTTAGAGAGATGGGATCAAAAACCGAAGATTTCGAACTAATCACTCCCGACCTGGGAGATACCGACAAAATCGAACTAGTTCGATGGAATTTTCGGTTGGGGGATCAAATCAATGAAGGGGCAGAAGTCTGCGAACTAGTCACAGATAAAGCTTCCTTTCCGATGGAATCTCCGATTAACGGAATACTAGCGAGAATCGACAGGGAAAAAGGTTCCGTCATCAAAAAAGGAGAAATTTTGGGAATGATCCGGAGGAAAGTTTCCGAGTGAAATTGGTCCATTTATCGGACCTGCATTTTCCCGTAGTATTTCCTTTCACTAGTCTGAAGGGCAAGATGATCCCGGGATATCTAAACTATACCTTTCGGCGTAGGAAAAAATATCCGATCTCTCTCTGGAATGCAATCGTTCGAAAAGTACAATCCTTAAATCCGGACTCTATCATTATCTCCGGAGACATCACAAACGTTTCTCATTGGAAAGAATACAATGAGTCCAAAAAAATCCTAGAACCTGTACTCGGGGACAAAACATTTATGATCCCTGGAAATCATGATCGTTATACAGATATTGCGGCCGGAAAAAAAGGATCCGATCTACCTTATTACGAGAATTTTTTCTCTCCTTGGATGGGGGAAAGTATCCCGTTACAAAACGGATATCTTCGAGTTAAAAAAATAGGAAAACTAGCTTTAGTAGGCTGGGACTCTAATATGCCACTTTCCGTATTGAATGCATATGGGTATGTGGGAGAAGAGATCGTACATTCTACATTGGAATATTTGGAAAAAGAAAAACTAGATCATTATATTCTAATTTGTCATCATCCGATCTGGAATCCTCCGGAACGCCAGGAAAGTTCCGGTCATAAAATGAAAAATAGGGAAGAGATAGCGGAACTTTTGAAAAAAAGGCCACCTTTAGCCTATTTACATGGTCATGTACATACGAACTGGGTAAAATATCCGGATCCTGGAAAACCATACTACGTGATCAATTCCGCATCCAGTACTAGAATTTCAGATCAAAGACACCAAAGTGGCTTCCATCTACTGGAATGGAACGGAACACAATTTAATATCAAAAGATTCGCATTCTCCAATGAAGAAGGGGAATTCACAGAAACACAAATGATCTCATACGAAGAAAAGGAAACAAATGGCCGGTAAAATCCAACCAATCGACATCCAAAGAGAACTCACCAAAATCAAACATCCTGAGCTAAAAAAAGACATCGTGTCTCTCGGAATGATCGGTTCTCTAGAAATCGGAGAAGAAGAAACAAGTATCTTAGTTAAAACTCCTAGCCAAGATAGAAGAATACAAATCGGATTAGAAGCGCAGATCCGTCAGACACTTTCTAAAAAAGAAGGAGTCGGAAAAGTAAAAATCAAGTTCGAAGTAGATCCTAAGATGACCCTCGACGATTCCAATAAGATCCTCGGGGTCAAAAAGGTAATCGCAATCGGTTCCGGAAAAGGTGGGGTTGGAAAATCCACAGTCACAGTAAACCTTGCATCAGCAGCAGCCGCAATGGGCTACAAAGTGGGAGTGATGGATGCAGATATTTACGGACCTTCTATCGGAAAAATGTTCGGAGTAAATGGCAAGGTTGCACTCAAAGCAGAAGAAGATAAAATTTATCCATTAGAAAAAGACGGACTGAAGATCATCTCTTTCTCTTTTTTAATAGAAGAGAAACAACCAGTAGTATGGCGGGGGCCAATGCTCGGAAAGGCGGTAGAACAATTTTTATATGATATCGTCTGGGGTGAATTAGACTTCTTATTTATAGATCTTCCACCCGGAACAGGAGACGTACAATTATCTCTTGCTCAGCTCATAGATTTAGACGGTGCAATTTTAGTAACCACACCACAAACCGTAGCACTTTTAGATGCAAATAGAGCCGCATCCATGTTCCAACAAGTCAAAGTACCGATACTAGGTGTTGTGGAGAATATGAGTGAATTTGTGTGTCCAAATTGTGGACACTCTTCCGCGATTTTTTCTAAGGGCGGAGGTGAAAAATTAGCAGATTCTGCCGGTACAAAATTCCTGGGAGGGGTCCCACTTACTATGGATGTAATGAGTGCTGGAGAAGCAGGAAAACCTCTGGTTTTTCAAGAACCAGAGGGAATTATCGCAAAATCTTATAAAAACATACTCCAAAACCTGGCCGAAGAGATAAAAAAGTGGGAATAATACTCTGGGGCCAGTCAGTTAGTACAGAGGGAGGCAAACCGTGAAGTTCGAAAAAGGTACAGAGAAGAATCCATCCGGAAACCTCATAGTATATTGCAACGTTGTTGGAGAAAATCCGCTATTTCCGGGCGGCAAAATTATAGCTTCCAACGTAGTGGTAAGTTTTCTCAGAATAGGAGAAAATTTTCCAGTTGTAACGTTCCCTCCCGTCTCCCTAGACAGTTACGAAGACCTAAAACGTATTATCACAGATCATTACGACAAGTATGATGTGGTAAAGATCAAAGACTTCGAAATGCCTGCGGGACAAGAAGATTCCAATTCTTATATCAAAGAAAGAATGGATCATTTCGAGAATGTAGTCATTCGATACGTAGAATTATGTAAGAACAGAGAAGGTGGTTCTTTTCCTGTTCAGGAAAAAGAACCAGAAGGTGTTAGAGATTATCTGGATGCCTTAGCTAATCTTTCTTTAAAAGTAAGACGCTCAAGCGGTATCGCGAGAGAAGCTTCTCTGCTTCATATGGAAAGACTGGTGGAAACTTTTTCAGGAAAACACCCTGAGTTCGATCTTCATAATTTCCGCAAAGCTTTGGAAGTTCCAGGCCAAACCGGAGAAGAGTTAGTAGGATTGTATCTGCAAAAATTCAACGCTATCTCTTACGAAAGATATGAAGATGCTTCTGATCTAAACAAAAAGATCCAAGCAATAGAATCAGTTAGTCCTTAAAAATTTCGGGGCGCCGGGCCCCGAATTCTTCCATTTTTTACGTACCTTTCCTTAACCGTTTATCTACGGATTCCAACGAGGATAAAGATCTATCTCTCTTCCTAAAAGCCTGAAAATCCGAGTGGCCATAAAATCTCCCAGGTCTTCTAAACTTTGGGGCATTTGATAAAAACCAGGAGAAGCGGGGGCAATGATTGCACCTGCATCATGAAGAGCTAACATATTCTCCAAATGAATTCGATTGTAAGGAGTTTCTCTCGGGACCAAGATAAGTTTCCTTCTTTCCTTTAAGGAAACATCAGCTGCTCTTTCAATTAAATTTTCAGTAATCCCCGTGCGAATTGCAGCTACAGTTTTCATAGAGCAGGGAAGCACCACCATTCCGTCCCAAATATTAGAACCAGAGGCAATATCAGCACCTATATCTTCGAATTTTCTAAAATGAAATTTATGAACTTGTTTAGGATTCCATTTTTTACGTACAAACTCTAGGACGTCTTCTCCGGTTTGAACATTTGCCTCATATTCTTCTTTAAAAACTCGGATAGAAGCAGGGCTCGGAACAAACCAGGTCTCTCCAGGAATTTCCATGAGAACTTTCAAAAATCTGGCAGCATAGATGGAGCCACTTGCCCCAGCCATTGCAAGTACCAGTCTTAACGGTTTTTCTTCACTCATCTTTAAAGCCTAGAAAATAGAGAAACTAAATTCGGACCAGTTTCTGCCAAAATCCCTAAAAAGATCACAAGAGAAATCCAGGAATGTATCTGGTAGAAACTAGGCGGAAAATTTCCGTCCTTATTTTCAGAGGCGATCTTTTGTTCCTTAAACAATAAATATCCCACGAAAATTAAAAAAGCCCAGAAAGCTCCTTGAAAACCAGAATACCAAGCTGCAGTTCCTAAAAAAGAAATAGAAAGAATATGAGAAATTCTTGATATAATAAACGAATTTTTTTCTCCGAAGCGAACAGGAACGGAATGGAGGCCTTCTTTTTTGTCGAATTCCCTATCCTGCAAAGCATACAGAATATCAAACCCTGCCAGATTGAACGCAAGCCCTAGGGTCCAAAATCCGGCGATCCAGGAAAATTCTTCCCGAATCGCGATCCAAGTCGCCAGAGGTGCAAGACCGATCGTCAATCCCAGATAAAAATGGCAGAAAAATGTAAACCGTTTCGTATAAGAATAAGTTAATAGAAGAAATAGAGTAGGGAAGGAAAGATAAAAAGAAAGAGGGTTTAAAAACCAGCTGCCTATAAAAAATACAAGAGACGATCCGATGATAAAAATCACCGCCATAAAATCGGAGATCTGACCACTTGGGATCTCTCTATTTGCAGTCCTTGGATTTTTAGCGTCAATCTTACGATCCGCCCATCTATTAAATCCCATAGCCGCACTTCTTGCACCTACCATACAGACCAAGATCCAAAATAATTTTTGGCCCATGACAAGAAGAGAAAGACTTGGCTCTTGTAAGATTGCGAGAACAAATGAGATCCCCGCAAATGGAAGAGCGAATAAAGTATGGGAGAATTTTATAAAACGACCGTATTTGCCTATAGCAGCAAGAGTATTGGAAGCCATCAGAGGAAGTCTTGTAGAATCCTATAAGTTAGAAAGCAGATTTTTTAGAACCAAAACGAAAATGGATGATTTTTTGACCTCCCGGAGAAATCCTAGTATCCATGATCCAAAACACGGATACCAAGCCAAATCCAAACGTTTCTTCCGAGGAAATTGATTCTCTATTAGCTGAGATCGTATCTTCTCCCGAATTACATTTTAAATGGTTAAACACTCTTTCACTTTTGGAACATATCGGTGCTCGTAAAATTCATACCAGCCAAACGGGAGCGTTTCTTTCCGAAATGGTTTTAAGACATGCTTCGGAAGAAGCAAGACATGCCGCATATTTCAAAAAATTAGCATTAAAAGTTAAACCTGAGAGTACGGAAAATTTCGAGAAAGACTCTTTACTATGCGGATACTCGGCCGTTTCTTATTTCCAAAAATTAGATATTTCCGTAGAAAGATCCTTTGCGGCGGAAAATTTTCCTAAACATACTAAATCATTTCTCTGCTATCTATATGTCACAAAATTAATAGAAGAAAGAGCCGGTTTGGTCTACGAAAACTACGATCAGATCTTGGACCAAAAAAAATTAGGAATCTCAGTAAAAGGGATCATCAAGGAAGAAGAATCCCATCTTTCCGAAATGGATGAACGCCTTTCCGAACTAGACCCTAAATTCGAATCCAGAACATTAGAATTTAGAGAAAAAGAACAAAAACTTTTTCAAAAGTACTTCCAAAATATAAGAAAAGAAGTTTTTCAATACTCTTAATCCAAATGAATTTTATTCCAAAATTCGAGATCAAAAAATTAGGTGCGCTGGTAGTTTTAGTTGTCCTAATTCTTTTAGGACCTTCTCTCCAAACTCAGTCTGTTTCCTCGGAAAGAAAAGATTCTCCGATAGGACTCGTGGTTTATTGCCCTCTACAGTCTGAAAAAGAAACTCCATTTGATTTCGAAAGAACCTTGGGGCTTTGGTACAAAAGATATAAACAACAAAAAATCCAAGAAGGGGGAGGAGCAATTTTACTTGTTTCTGCTCCCTATCTTCCTAAAACTTCGGACGAAATAGAAAGACTGAAAAAAAATCTGGGCGCAGAGATCATATTCACCGGTCATCATTCGCTTGTTCCTAAAAAAGAAACCGCAATACCTTCTGATAAAAAAACAAAAAAGAAGAAGGCCACAAAACGCAAAAAGAAACCTTCTACTCCAGACACGAATACAAATACGGAACAACCTGAGAAACTGACTCCAAAACCGGATGATTCCAAACCAAAAGTGGAAACTCCAAAATCTCAAGAGCAAACTAAAGAAATTACTTCTAAACAAGAAGAGAAGGCACGGATTGCTAAAAAGAAAGTTTCTTCTTCCAAAAAATCTAAGAAAAAGGCCTCAAAACTTTCCGCTAAACAACAACCGGTGATCCCACCTGGAATTCTAACGGTAAAGGAAGAAGCTGGATTAAATTTTATATTCTATTCTCCTTCCCTAGAATCCGTACAAGCTGATGAAAAAAATCCATCTTCCTGGATTGGAGATTTTAAGATCCAGTTCTCTAAAACTTTCGAGTCCCAGATATTCCATTTTTTACTCGCTCAAGATCCGAGTGAAAAACCGAAGGAAGACTCCAATCCGATCGCAGAAGGATTATCCAATTTTAAAAAAGAACTTTCGGATACTCTACCTTCTATCGTTCTTTTATCCTCACCAAGAGCTTTGCGTTTTTTTAATGGAGAGTATAGCTTTGGATGTGGAGCAACCCCTGATTCCTTAAAGATCAGCATTTTAGAGTTATTTTTTAGGAATGGAAGACTGATCCGGATCAATGAGGAAGTCCAAACCTTAAATTCTAAAGAATCGAATAAGTCTTGGATCCTGGAATAAAGACTTCTTATTCCCTTCTGTAAATCTAAACGAATTTACAGATTCTCTTTCTTCCAAAAATTGACCTGTATGAGCTTGAATTGCGGGATCGTAGGACTTCCAAACGTAGGAAAATCAACCATATTTAACGCATTGACCAAGGCCGGTGCCGAAATGCAAAACTATCCGTTTTGTACCATCGAACCGAACAAGGGTATCGTGGAAGTTCCTGACACAAGATTGGACAGGCTCGTTGAAATTTACAAACCACAGAAAAAAGTCCCGGCAATCATGGAATTCGTGGACATCGCAGGACTCGTCAAAGGTGCAAGCCAAGGGGAAGGTCTTGGAAATAAATTTCTTTCTCATATTCGAGAAGTAGACGCAATCTGCCATGTAGTCCGTGCGTTCGAAGATGAGAATATCACTCATGTTCACGGCAAAATAGATCCGGTAGAAGACGCACAAGTTGTTACAATGGAACTTATTTTTGCGGATCTTGAATCGGTAGAAAAGCAATACCAAAAAATTTCCAGAAATGCAAAGGCCGGAAATAAAGAAGCACAAGAAGCTACTGCAGTTTTAGATAAAATCATGGTAGTTTTGAAGGAAGGAAAACCGGCAAGACTTGCGGATATTAAACCGGAAGAACAAAAACTAGTCAAAACATTCAATCTGATCACTTCCAAACCTGTTCTTTACGTGGCAAATATCACGGATAAAGCGGCTATCGCTAAAGAAAATCCGATCGTAGAATCCGTCAAAAAAATGGCCCAGGCAGAAGGCGCGGAAGTTGTCACTCTCTGCGGAAAATTCGAAGAGGAAATTTCCGGCTTAAGCAAAGAAGAACAATTAGAATTCTTAAGCGAGATAGGAGAAACAAGCAGTGGATTAGATAGAATGATCCAAGCAGCCTATAAACTTTTGGGACTCGTAACATTTTTCACAGCGGGAGAAGTAGAAGCAAGAGCCTGGACTACAGGTGTGGGAAGCACTGGACCAATCGCTGCATCTGTGATCCATTCAGACTTCGAAAAAGGATTTGTTCGCGCGGAAGTTATGAAATTTGAAGATCTGGACCGAACAGGAAGCCCGAACAAAGTAAAAGAAGAAGGTAAACTCAGGATAGAAGGAAAAGAATATATCGTTTTAGATGGAGATGTTATATTTTTCCGAGTAAACGCCTAAGCACCTCTGCCGCTACTTTCTTTACGATAAGAATTCGGATTCGTTCCGGTTAACTTTTTAAATTCCAGATAGAACGCAGATCTGGAACTGAATCCTGCTTTTGCACCTATCTCTGTGGTATTTTCGTCCGGAAATTCATTCAATAATACTTTAGCTTCTTCCACTCTATATTGATTGATAAGCGATGGAAAATTGGTCTTGAATTCGGTATTGATGAGTTCAGAAAGTTGGTGAATAGTAATCCCAAGTTCCTTGGCCATATGTTCTTCTTTTAAAGACTTGGTCAGATAAATTTTTTCGTTTTCCAGTAAGGATTCTATCTTAACCACAAAGTCTTTCACATCCAAGGAAGAAAGATGTGTCTTACGATTGGAACCTTCTTCTTCTTTTCTTCTCAATATCTCTCTGGACAATAAGGATACGAATACTGTCAGAGGAGGCAGGTAATACAATACTCCATATACTGCCATTCTATTATAAGGATAGAAGTCGAAATGGAAAATTGTTTTGTACAGATCCAGAAGGAGGAAAATCCCCCAAACCGAGATAAAAAACATTTCGTAGACAGTATTATTCCGTATGGAAGAAATATGAGTCTTTCCAAAATAGAATAACATACATCCGTAATTAAGTACTAAAACTAAAATCCTATGATCATACCAGAATTGATAAAGTGGGATGAGAGGGTATAGGATCCCTGCAAAACACACTAACCAGAAGAATGGAGATCTATATACTAGGCCTGCATTTTCCTTATTCCACGCTGCCAAATAAAAGAAGAAGGCGATATGAGTGATTCCCAAAAATAGAAAGTAGTTATGACGAAATAGATTGTTCTCATTTCCTACGATGGATGCAAATTCCTTTCCATGCAAAAAATATAACGTGGCTCCCACTGCAGTTAAATGAAAAGGTAAGGCCAAAAACAAAGCCTTTCTGGATTTAAAATACAGGTACAAATTATATCCAAAAGCTAAAAGAAGTACAAATCCTACGCTCAAAAAGAGAACGGACCGTAATCTTACGATCACCATATAATCATCTTCTGATAATAATCGAACAGGAAAGTTGATATCCTCGTTGGACAATACGTAAAGATAGAAGATCCGTTCTTCCTTCGGTTCCAAACGTATATTAAAATGGGGAAGTGGGGAAATAAAATCGTTCCAGATCGGATCCAGGTCGTAACCTGCAAATCCAGCCTCGAAATTTCCCTTGGAGTCCACGGAACAAAGTTCTGCGTCAGGCACATTCAACCAAAGTAGAGCCAAAGTTCTGTGGAGTTGTTCCTTTCCATCATTCGCAAGCCTAAATCTCAGCCAATTTCCGGATGAACTCCTTTTTAAACGTAAAACATTTCCTGCATTATGATGCCATTCCAATTGGTGGAGAGAGGAGATAGTTTCGGGTTTACAATGGCGAAACTGGTAACCTCTGTACCTGTACTCCATTTTTGAACTAATATTTTCGACAGGGGAAGAAGGGGTTAATCGAATGGTTTCTACAGTAGGAAGGGTAGGCGCCGCATATAAATTTGCTCCAATTGCAGCAATAAGGCCCAAGAAAAACAAAATAAGAAATCGAAAATAGATATTTGAGAAGTAAGGATTTCGGATTCTATTACTGGATTGTTTCATTTAAGCCTGATACCAGTTAATCCCTTTTCAGGTAGGATACCAGGTATTTTTCCTCAGTCATTTCATTTTTTATCAAAATTAATACCTGGGTCGAATTTCGTTCAAATTTATAAGAAATTCCAAAAATATAAACCCACCTATCTAAATTTATAATCTTGGAATTCCTAACTCTCCTTGTTTGTGTTAATCTTCGGGAACAAAAATGAAGCCAGAAAGAGAAGGTATTGGGGACAATCTTTCTAAATCTTCCTAGGAAAAACTAATTTCATTTCCTTTGACAAATTAGCCCTAAAGTATGATGCCAGGCTGTCATTAAGTTTGCAAATTTCAAATAGCCTGCTCATAATTTAAGCAAGATTAGTCCAAAGGTATAATTCTTAGAAAATTTTTCCTAATTCAGAATTTTTTAGTGTCCAATTTTATAAGTTTGGAAGGTCTTGTATTATATAAGTTCGTCTCCTACTTAGGAAGAGAGCTAAAAAAGTCGGGAAACCTGGACAACAAAACCCGAGGAGAAAAACCAAATGGTAGATTCGGCGATTATACAGAACATACTTAACCCACCGGTACTGTTCTTCTTTTTAGGAATGGGAGTCATCATCTTCAAATCAGATTTGGTGATCCCTGAGGCTTTATCGAAATTCTTTTCGATGTATTTACTTTTCGCGATCGGATTTAAGGGAGGCCATGAACTTTTTAAGACCCCTTTTAGTTCCGAACATGCATTAACCTTATTAGCATGTAGCATCATGGCAACTTTAGTGCCGATCTACGCGTATTATATTCTTAAAGTTAAATTAGAAAAGCATAACGCTGCTGCTTTGGCCGGATCGTTTGGATCTATCAGTGCGGTGACTTTCGTAACTGCAGGTGCTTATCTTCATAATTTGAATATCGAATACGGTGGTTTTATCGTAGCAGGTATGGCTCTTATGGAATCTCCAGCGATCGTAATCGCAGTTATTCTGGACAGACTTTCTAAGAATAAATCAAACGGTGGCGGATCCATTAATTGGAAAGCTCTTCTTCACGAAGCGTTATTCGGATCTTCTATCTACCTTTTAGTAGGTGCTTTGATCGTAGGATATTTGACTGGAGACAGTGGCTGGAACGCTGAGAAACCGTTTACTGAGGACTTATTCAAAGGAATTTTAACATTCTTCCTATTAGACATGGGAATTTCCGCAGCAAAAAGGTTCAAAGAACTTACTCACGTAGGCTTCTTCCTAATTGCAGCAGCTATTCTTCTGATGGTGATCAACGCAAGCGTTGGATTATTACTCACTAAAGCGATCCACATGCCAGAAGGTGATGCATTGATGTTCGTAGTTCTTTGCGCTTCTGCTTCTTATATCGCTGTTCCTGCGGCAATGAAAGATATGATCCCGGAAGCGAATCCGAGCATCTATCTTACGGTGGCATTATCCATCGTATTCCCGATCAATATTATCCTCGGGATCCCATTGTATCACTACTTAGTTAAAGCTATCATGTAGGGTATTTTTCCCCTCCGGGAGTGAACTCTCGGGGGGATTATTTTTGCTTAATATAAAAAAATGTAAAATTCTTTGGACAAATTCCGAAATTTCGGATTTTTGTATCCGGTTTCGAATTTTGGGAGAATTTCCTAATATTCGAATCTACTAAAACACGGAGTACCATATGAAACTGTTTCGATTCATAAAGATAATCCACCAAATTCGACCAATTGGTAAATTCAGTTTGATTCTACTGCTTTTGACCATAGGCTCCCCAAGCGTATTTTCCCAAGCCAATAATAAAGGCACCGTAACAGCGGAACCTAGCCCAACACCTGTTACTGCAACTCCTCAAAAGTCTGCAGCGGAGGAAGAGGATAGCTATGTTTCGCCAATGAAATCCAGCGGCTTAACCCCAGATTTTACCAGGAGCATGTTCTTTGAACCAGAGTTAGGAAAAAAAGTCGCGAACCATAAAAAAGCATGGTTAAACGATTGGATCAGAGTAGGCGCTTACGTTCGTCCCAGATATGAGGATAGATACAATCTAGCATTCGATAAATCGAATAAGGGTTATACCTCTAGAGCAATGCAGACTTCCCAAGTCTTCTTTATCATTGATCCGAGCCCTTATTTTTCTGCAAAAGTAACCTTCCAAGATGCAAGAGTCTGGGGAGGAGAAACTCCGGCTAGCGTAGGAGATGTTCGTGCAAACGTTTTCGACGCAGCAGGAACGACTACTACGAGTAATCCTGCAGCTGGCGGAACCGGTACAACTATCCCAAGCCAAACCTCCATTCGAGAAGCTTTTATTCTTTTGAAAAAACTTCCCTTAGACGCGAAGGTTCAGGTAGGTAGACAAATTCTAGCCTATGGAGATCAGAGATTATTGGGTGGTGCGAACTGGACAATGAACGGTCTGTCTTATGACGGTGCTCGTATCATGTTCGATCAGGACAATTACAAGATCCACTTCTTCGGAACTAAAATTGCCGCAAATCAAAACGGTGTCAATGGTGTAGTTTCGGCTAACGCTCCGATTACAGTCACAGATCCTGTAACTAAAAAACCAACCGTTGTGAATCCAGGCCAGCCGGACCAATACATCGTAGGAACTTATAACTCAGTAACTGCAAAAGATTGGTTCACTCTGGATGTTTACTCCATCGGGCTTTTAACCAAAAAGACTGCAATTGCAGGAGCAAAATCAGATCTAGATCTTTATAATAACTCTTGGGCAAAACAACAAAGTGATCTGATCACCACCGGTTTCCGGATCACAAACAGGACTGCGAATAATAATCTTCCTAAGGACGGATTCTGGGGAGCTTGGGATTGGGCAATCGAAAGCGCCTGGCAGACTGGAGCCACAGGACAAAGAAACGTAAAAGATCCACTTTTGGATTCTTATGTGCAGCAGAATATTGCAGGGATGTCCGGACAAAGTTATGGCACCCAAGCTCAAAAATATTCCGGGTCTATGCATGTATTCCAAACCGGTTATACTTTCTTTGAAAAGTTAAGAGCAGGTTTCCAATATACATACGCTTCCGGAGATAATAATCGTACGGATGGAAGTAATGGAACTTTCCAAACTCTTACCAACCCTCGATTCGGAGTATTTCCATATTGGAATAACGTAGCAGGTCTTTCTGAGAATATTGATACTAAAAACTTAAGTTCTTATAATATCAATTTTTCGTATAAGACTGACCATTATGGAACATTCTACGCAGCATACATCATCAATAATAAGGTACAAACCCAGGATGCATGGTATGCGATCAATGGTACTGCGAACACAGGATCTTCTACCGAAAGTAACGGTGTTGGACAGACCACACTCACAGTAGGTGGAACAGGAAAGAATATCTATAACGAATTCGACCTGACCTGGATGTACGTAGTAAACGATTACGTTTCTATATGGATCGGAGGCGGTATCTTAACTGCAGGTAACGCAGTTAAAAATCAGAGAAACGCACTCTATCATTACAATACACAAGCGACCTCGACTGAAACTGCAGGTCTTCATTTGAACACTGGAGTTGCGACAGGAGCGAACGGAACAGCCTCTATGGCTCATATGTTCTTCTTCCAAGTGAACGCAGGCTTCTAAAAAAGGAAAACGTATGACAGTATTGGCTTATCTATCCGTCATAACTTCTCTCCTTGCACCTTTTCTAATAGGAAATGTGCTCGGAGTAGATTTTTTCGGGAAAGATAGTTCGATCGGTCTTGGGTTAGCTCTCCAAGCGATACTAGGTGGTTTCATATCCATATATGTATATGGATATGAAAAAGAAAGGAAGGCGTTAGTCATTTTCGGCTACGCCGTTTTTTTCCTTAGCACAGGGATTTGTTACCTGGTTGGAAAAAGTTTATGGTTAGTTCTCTTTTGGGAATTATCCACGATAAGCGCTTTTCTTCTTTATATTGGAGGCAAATGGAACGATGCCTCCATTCGTAGTTTTGTGGCCTTGGTCGCGGCGGGAGGGATAGGTGCCTTCTGTTTTACGTTTTGGATCTTTTCGAATGATCCAAGATCCGGATTATTCTTTCTGATCTTGGGACTTTTGATCAAGTCAGCATTTTTCGGAGTTCATTTTTGGCTGCCAGAAGCTCATGCTGGAGCACCTGCGCATGCTTCTGCGGCTTACTCCGGATTATTAGTTAATCTACCTCTGGTATTATTTTCCAAATTTGCCCTTCCACTTTTACCTGGAACCCATTATACAACCATATTGATACCGTTAGCCGGAATCGGAGTATTATGGGCCGGGATCACTGCATTATTCAGTAGAGAAGTCAAAAAATCCATCGCTTACAGCACGGTGGAGAATATGAACTTTTTATGGTTGAGTTTACTCATTTCCACTTATTGGCAATCGAGTGAGCAGGAAAGTTTAAGAATGCTTAGCAAGGCATTCGGGGTTCTTTTTTTGATTTCCTTGGTACATCATAGTATCAGTAAAACGTTCCAATTCTTATTCTTCGGATATCTTACCAAATTATCAGGTAGTTCAGAAGCCGATGAAAACACTGGAATTGGAAGAATCAGCGGAATTCCTACATTCTTAGCGGCGATCGGGACCATGAGCTTTCTTGCGATCCCAGGAACCACAGGCTTCTTATCAGAATCCACATTTATTAAATTATTATCCGCAGTTTTAGAAGTTACGGATACGAGTGCAGCACTTGTTCTTCCTCTTCTTATTTTGGTCTGCACAGGTTTAGCGGTAGGAGCTGCAGCTCACTTAAAACTTTTCCTTGGACTTGTTCTTTCCAGGCCTCGCACAAATTTCGAAGACCATGGAAAGAATACTACGATCAATGTTTCCTTATTCTTAACTGGTGCCTTGATACTGATCTCACCTCTGATCATCCTTAGTCTCACGAACTATTATGCAGTGAGAGTGGATTGGCTGGATTTCTCTTGGTTCAGAGGGATCGGGATCTTGAACGTAATCGGTTTAGTCATACTGTTAAGCGTAGGGTTGTTAGGACTCAGGCATAAAATCAAAGAGAGAAAACTGTGGGATTGTGGCGGCTTATTCGGCGGATCGGAGGTGGCGATCGCGAGTTCTGCTCTTTCCGATCCGCTAGCCGCTCCTTTAGGCAGATACTTTGCAGACAAAGCAGGCAATTCCAGATTAGATAAAGGGTTCATTAAGATTTTATTAAGAATACTTTCTTCTTTGAAAGCTAAGATCAGAGGAGCGGATGATGAATCCATCTCTGTGGACTTAACTTATTCTTCGTTTACTGTTTTATCTATTCTAATCGTAATCATTATCGTTCGTCTTGCGGAGGGAGACATATGGTCACAGCTACTTTCTTATTGGGCATTCTGATTCAGATTTTAGCCTTTATATCTCTTCCATTCTTATGTGGGGGTGTTCTCCAAAAGATCAGGGCTTATGCCCAAGGTAGAAAAGGTGCACCTGTTCTACAGATTCTTTATGACACAATCCGAATGATTAAAAAAAGTCCGATCGACGGTCCTTTTTCCGGATTTTTCTCAGAAAGTTCCGCGATATTCGCTTTTGCTTTCGGACTGGTCTTATGGTCCTTGGTTTCTTTCGAATGGGCTTCTTTATTACTGATTCCATTTTTAATCGGAATGATCCGATTTGCGACTGTGGCGTATGCAGTGGAAAACGGAACTTCTTTTGGTGGAATGGGTGCTGCAAGAGAAACTCTTCTTTTCATCTTCGGAGAACCCATCCTAATCCTAGTGCTTGTAGTATTAGAATCCAATGTAGTCTTCCACGAAAACTTCGCACATATTTCTTTTGCGATCTTATTCTTCTTGGGAGCTACTCTGATCGTTCTCTCCGAACTCGCCAAACCTCCGTTTGACGATCCGAGAACACATTTGGAACTCACGATGGTTCATGAAGCGATGTTATTAGAAGCTTCCGGAAGAACCAGAGCATTTTTCGAGCTGGCTCACCAATTTAAAACCGCATCCTTGTTCTTACTTCTGACCAAACTAGGACTGGAACATGTGGAAGTATTCTTAGGAGTTTCTTCCGTTCCTGTCTGGAAAGAATTAGCTTCCTTCGGAGGAGCCATTCTTCTTTCCGCGTTAATCGGTTATTGGGAAGCAAACAGTACCAGACGGAAATGGATCTGGATCCCGGAATTGCTGGGCTTGAATTTTATCTTCATGCTGATCTTGGGAATTCTTCTGAAACTAGGTAAATAAATATGAGCGCAGACCTTAGTTATCTTATCATTCTATTGACCGGTGTGGTCATTCTTTTAGAAAACAGGCTCAAGAGGGTAGTCATCCTTTTGGGAATCCAGGGTTTTCTTTTACTTCTACCTTTATACCAGGAAGAAAGTGGAGACGGTTTTCATTCCATCTTCTTAGCTGCGATGGTGATCGTATTCAAAGGTATCTTAACTCCGATCATTCTTTTTTGGACAGCGAGAAGTATACATTCTCCAGAATCAACTTTTCCTAAAGTAGGATATCTTCCTACACTCGCACTCTTGTTCGCGGGTGCAGCAGCATGTTACTTCTTCATGGATATAGTTTCAGCATTCTTTGGGAAGTCCCATCAATACGGATTACTTTATGTTCTTCTTCTGATCTACATCGGAGTGATCGGGTTTATTGTCAGAAGGAACTGGATCGGTGTAATTGCATGTTTCAGCATTTTTGAGAATGGGACATTCTTACTCACGCTCCTGCTAAAATCAGGTGTACCGATCGGAAGTGAGTTCGGATCTTTCCTGGATGCAGTCTTGATCATTGGAGCGGGTGCCGCCCTTAGGATCAATAGCGAACAATATAAGGGGGAAACTTCCAAATGAACTTCGATATTCTTTTAGGGATCGGAGCCGGAGTCTTCGTCCTAATTTTCCTAACCTATGTTTTAGCTCCTACAAAGAACCAAACAAACTTACTTTTCTGGTCGATATTACTCGTTATCTGTGCCGCGATCAATTTTGCAGTTTGGATCATACGAGACTGGAATGAAGAAGGTACTACATTACAATGGGTCTTGATAGAAGCGACCACCTTCGTGGGCGCGTTACTCATCTCTTCCAGTAGAACCGTAAAATCCTTCCCGATCGCTTGGAAATTTTTGCTGATCAACTCTTTTGGACTTGGTATCGCATTTTTAGGAATTATACTCATCCGTTCTTCCTTACATGTGATCAATCAGCCGATCGAATTTCTGGCTGCCAATTCTTCTTCTCATCCGGAAATCATTTGGGTGGAAATCGGTCTCTGGCTTGCGATCTTCGGATACACTGCAAAACTCGGGCTCTTTCCGAATCACGTATGGATAGAAGATACCTATGGAGAAAGTCCTACACAAGTCTCTTCTCTACTTTCCGCATTCATACCTGTTTCGGTATGTTTTGCACTAAGACCTTTCGTACATCTGGATCACCAACTTTTTCCTCATACATTCAGCGGGGCAGATGGTTTACTGGTCTTAGGAATATTAACGATTTTCTTAAGTATTTTTGCAGTATATGATCGTGATGATATCAGAAGGATTTCCGCAAAAGTTGCACTTTTCCATACGGGAGCCTTAGCTGTTTTTCTTTGGATGGATCTAAGCGAGACTGTTTTCTTGTTCATGATGGCGACTAACCTTGTTGTGAAATCTCTTTTATTCATCAGCATGGGAATCGTCAGAATGGACGCAGGAAAAAGGGAACTTCATAAGATTATACAAGCGGATTCGATCAATAAACCTGCATTGTCTCTATTCATCTTAGCATTGTTCTTAGCATTCGTGATGCCTGGTTCTCCTATATTCGTGACGGATATAATTTTGATTAAGGCAGGGCAGATCGGAGGAAAATCTTTCGTGATCTTGGTTCCGATCTTAGGGATCGTATTCTTCGGAGTGATGTTGTATAAACTTGCACCTCTATTGAATATCAAAGGAAGACCATTTTCAAAAGATCTTTCCACTATTCTTCGGATCAGAATGACGAACGGATTTTTCCTACTTCTACTTCTTCTCAGCACTGGTTGCTGGGGATTTTACCTGTTATTACAAGGTGTATTATGAAAAACGTTACCGGAATTTTTCACACTTCGGAAACGAAACAAACTCATCGTTTCTGGCTGACTCGGGATGGAATAGAGAAAGAAACTCTTTCTAAAACCGCAGAAAAAAGTTTATATGAGGATCATTCTAATCCGATTTGGATTCTCCGACATAGCTTAGGTGTTGACCAAGGTGCGGAAGATTATTCTTACATGGATTATGAGAGATATCTATCCCAAGATAGAAAACACCTTCTCGAAAAATTCATGACCAAGTCCGGGATTAAGGACTTAGTATATAGAGGGATCAATGTTCCTGTTCCGAATTCTTTTTATTCACATGCAGTTGGGCCAATCCACGCAGGAGTGATAGAACCTGGACATTTTCGTTTTATAGTAGAAGGAGAGGAGATCCGAAATTTAGATATTCGTCTAGGTTTCCAAAAAAGAGGCCTTCTAGAAAAAATGAAAGGCCTAAACAAGGATTCCATCTCTCCATATGCGGAAGCAATTTCAGGCGACTCTACAATCGCTTATGGAATCGCATTCAGTAAAGCGTTCGAAGAAGCTCATGGTATCCAAGTTCCGGAAGAAGTGAATTTTGCAAGAACTGTTCTTCTCGAAATAGAAAGGATCGCGATTCATATCGGGGATATGGGAGCAATTGCGGGTGACGTAGGTTATTATCCACTCCAAGGCGTATGTGCCATGCAAAGAGGAGTTCCCTTAGGAGTAATGGAAGCTCTAACAGGTTCTCGTTTCGGAAGAGGAGCCTTAAGCCCGGGAAAAGTTAGACTTAAAAAAGAACTTACGGAATCTTTCTTAAACGATCTAGCAAAAAGGATCCAAGATGTAACCTCCGATGTGGCAGGCCATTTCGAAAGAGCTGCTAACAAATCTACGAACAGAGAAAGATTGCAGATCTGCGGAGTAATCACACATAAACAACTCAAAGATCTAGGCTTTATCGGAATGGTGGAAAAATGTACAGGTTTTTCCAGAGATCTTCGTCATCACGATTCAAGTTATTCTCTCGCAGGAGAATCCATTAATTTGGATCTGGATGCAGGCCAAATGAGTGGGGATGCTTGGGCAAGATTCTATCTACGTTATGAAGAATTGAAGAATAGCGGGCGCTGGTTAGCTAAGGCAATTCCAGTATTAAAGAATTTTCATAAAGCATACGAAAGTTTCCAAAAAACAAAAGTTTCTAAACCGAAATCCGGAGTATATTTCGGCGCCGCGGAAGGATGGAGAGGTCCTGTTCTTATTTCCTTCTCCCTAAATTCTTCCGGTGATATTTCGGAAGCTTATGTGAGAGATCCTTCCGTTTTGAACTGGCACGCATTAGAACTTGCAGTCAGGGGAGAGAATATCGGGGATTTTCCTCTGAATAATAAATCTTTCAACCTCAGTTATGTGGGAGTGGATCTATGAAACAAATCCAGGAAATCATCAATATATTCCGTCCGGCAAAAAATCTAAATTTTGAAAAGATGGGGCCGACCAATCCGAATGCGAGAGGTATCCCAGTACCTTCTTCTAAAAAAGGATTTCATCTGGACAAATCTATAGAGAAGGTTTGTCCCACCGGAGGATTAAAAGTATCGTCTTCCAAGGAAGTAATATTCGATTACGGTGCCTGTTTACAGTGCGGTCATTGTGTAGAAGCCTCTTCCGGACAATTAGAAAACTCTGGATTTGTCCACGTATATTCAGTAGACAGAGAAGCATTAAAAGTACGTTATATAGATGGCATTCCGGCAACTTACGAGGAAGAAGTTTCCGAAAACGTAAAACAATTTCGTAAGATCACTAAAAACACTGGCTTCCAATACAGAGAAGTGGCAGCAAGTGGAAATAATGCAACGGAAGCGGAGATCAACGCTAGCTTTAATGCCGTTTTTGACAGCGAAGCAAGTATGGTAAGAGTGGTAGCTTCTCCCAAACATTCGGACGCAGTTGTCTTTGCAGGGCCGGTCGGACCCAATATGGAAATTCCCCTGCAAGTAGCCTGGGACACAACCCCGGGACCGAAGGCTCTGATTGCCTGCGGAACCGAAGCGGTTTCCGGTGGATTATTCCAAAGAGGAAAATTACCAAAAGAACCGGACCTATTTATCGGGGGGGATCCTCCTAGACCGGATGTAATCGTAAGCGCATTTCGATATTTGATGGGCAAGAAGAAGTTCTCCTTTAGAGAAGAACTCTCCAAATTCATTTCGGAACGACGCTCTAAATCTTAACTCCTAACTGGAAGCGTTTTACGCGGATATAATCATTTCACCTGCGTAAAATGCTTCCTTCGTTTTTAAACCAATTCCGGAAAACTTATCTTCTCCATTTATATCGGAGATCACATCTGTAGGATAAGAAATCCTTGGATCAGATTTTGTATGGATCGGATAAAATCTTTTTTGGTCCAGATAAGAATAAGTGGTCAAGATTACCATTTCCTGATTATGAAAGACTGCGTCCAAATTGCGGATCATAGTATTCACTCTAGAAGAAACGTTTTCATTAAAATCGTTCCAACTCCTAAGTTCTCCCGAAATTTCAACATTCAAATGAATGATAGCAGGGTAGGGCTTAGGATCATTTTGCCTGTTCTTTTCTAAAACTTTTTTAGCAACGAGTAGGGCATCCGTATCGTCCCCTCTTCCCGTTTTTACCAGAACCGCTTTATTTCTTTGTAATAGTTCGAAACCTTCTCCATAACAAATCAGTTCTTCTGCGTGATCCAAATGTTTCCAACGTTCTTCCGCTGGTAATTTAGAAAGTTTACGTTTTTGATTTAAAGTATAAGCCACATTCCAGATAATTTGGTATAACAAACTAGGAAGAAGTGTAGAAGGTAGATCCTTTATTCCGGAAAGTTTTTGGTAAACCGCATGAAATAGATCCGGTTGGATCAGTTTCTGAGATTCCATTTCTCCGGAAGAAATAATCGCGGAAATTTCCCGGATCAAAAATGACTTAAGGGAAAGAGAAGTTTGAAAATCAGCATAAAAATCAGGAACCTTTCCGGAAAATAATTCTTCTGGGGTCTTAAATCCCACATTTTTGGAAATGGCGGGATCCTTAATTTGGTATTTTAGAAAAGCAGAATGAAAAATTTCAGAAGGCTCGTTAAATCCAAAATTTGCCACTATTTCCTGAGAATCAACAGTAGTCCCGTCATCAAAGATCAAAGTTTCCGACATCAGATCCGTATTCGTGATCCCTTCGATCACATAAAGTTGTTCTTTAGAAAATACTTTTCTGACCGCTTCCGTCTGATCTTTGATAGCCGCACGAGCAGCTTCTTCGTTTCCTCCGTGGGCAGCACAACCTAATCCAGGGATATCTGATCTATGCATATATGCGATGAATAATGCAGGCATTCCTGGAGTGTTGCATAACGCATCGTTCACAACTCTATCAATACGATTCCAAAACCAAAAATTGTTTATATTGGTGGAGACGATATTTCCATCCGTTCTACCGAAACGGATCGTAGTAACAGGATATCCTTTTAACTTGCTTCCATGAACTCGTCCGTCTATACATTTAGTAACTAATACTTTAGGAGTTCTTAAACTAAATTCACGGATCACATGTTTCATTCTGTGAATCGTTTCAGATTGCAGAACGTTTTCTTTTAAATATTGATCTATGTATTCTTTTGCCGGTCCCAATTGAATTCTCCTATCTTTTTAAGTCCGTAGAATACTTTCCCAATCCAGCAAACTTCTATTTATAATTCTAGAATAATAAAATCCTCATCTCTTGGAAATCCATTTATATGCGACAGAAGAATGGTCATAAGTTGAATAAAAATAATACTCTTCCATTTGAATTCTTCACCTTATACTCAGCCTTTTTACATCCAAAATGAATGTTTTAAAAGATCGAAAAAAAGAGAAAAACTCAAAGAAATAGATACAAAAGTTATTTGACCGGTTGGGTGACGTAATTAATATGGTCTTTACGCCTGAAGGAGTTCGCCCGGGAGGGA